>NZ_JBXEQE010000023.1:0-119555 GCF_056858335.1 Agaribacillus sp. DX54 | reverse complement strand
TACAGCAAATACCGCAAGTACAGCCGGCATTTCAACTGCCTCGTCCGGTTTTTCAAAATAAATAGATGAGTGTAGAGGACTCTACACCTAGGGGAGTTTTCTTTTTTATCGAACACTACTCCCAGTTGGGGGCTAGTCAAAAAATTTAGAAAAACTTAAAATAGTATATTTAATGTGATGAATAGTATAAAAGTTGCCAGGAAACAACCAATGGACGCTATTTCATAGACCAGAAGTTTTGATAGTTTTTTTGATAATATTGGATCATTACATTTATACTTTAATTCCTTTAAATACTTTCTGCTGTAAGAATACGCCGAAAACCTTTTTTCCAGCAAGTTCAATTGACAACTCTTCGCATCGTTGATACGTATTAAGACTGTCTTTTGGTAACTTTTAATCTAAACCTAACCTGCGGTGATCCTTGAATTATACCTTGCTTAAATACATCTCCCTCCATATCTAAAACTTTCACATAGGAAAATACTTTAGTGTCTACATTTGTTTGATAAAACAATTCTATGACCGCGATTTTACCTATGAATTGATCGATCGTTGAATAAAGTCTTTCAACTCCTTGAGAATCTAATCCAATTGTATTAAAAATTAGAATTTTCTTACCTTGATTGATCCCTTCGTTCAAAACTCTTAGCTTAGACTGTGTTAAATTAAGCCCCTCTTCACTGTCACTACTAGTTCTGCTAAGATCTATCAAATTCCTTTTTTTGTCGATTAAAAAAAAATTCTTCTTCTTAATAAAGTCTTCTAATTTAACCTCTTTTGAAAATCCTTTGGGAATAATCACGTTATACCAATCTCCTGTTTTCAGCTCAAATTTTGGTAGCTCATAACCAGCAATTTTCAATCCTAAACATTTATAAATTAATTCGTTCCCCATAACAATTACTTTTTTGGTAATGAAGTGGAATTTGCTGGTGGTGAGTCAACAAATGTCTGTTTTGCATTATTTAATAACTTCTCTAATGGTCCAACATTACCTGTCTCTTCAAAAATTTCAATAGCGGCGCCTATCCTATGATGACCTTTTCCAACATGTACTGTACCCTTCTTATCGATGGAAACTCCAATCTTTCCTTTTTTAGAGGTAAAATCAAACATATCATTCTGCATCAACAATTTAAATCTTTCTACTTTTCCTGCATCTAATCTTCCCTTCTGCGTACCTTTCAAATTAACATTTAATCTTCAACACTAAAATTTCTCTTAAGATTATTACTGACATTGGCACTTTTAACTTCGGACTAATTTTAATTTTAAAGATCTTGCCTATGACCGGAACAGGAGCAATGGTTTCAGCGACTGTACCAGTTACCCTTCCTGCTGCGTGTGCCATCCTTTCTGGATCTCCACTCAACAAATCTTCTTTTGTTTCCCTAACCCCTTTTTTAATACCACCTATGATTTTTTGCCCTGTACCTATTGGGTCATTATAAAATTGTCTTGCAATGTCCCTTGGATCTACCAGGTTATCTTTTTGAAGAAATGTGTTAGTTACTGCATTTGATTGACCTATAGGAGTATTTGGTTTATCCCTAAACAGTCCTTCTATAAATCGTTCTTGCAGGTTTAATAAATAGTCAGACTCTAAACCATCCACATCTACCGCAAGTATGGGATAGTTTGAAGCAAAATGATAGGGGGAATAAAACGGATAAGAACTTGCCAACGGATCGACACTCAAAAACTTCGCAATGCTTGGATTATAAATCCTAAAGCCGTAATCGTAGTGTGTGAGTCCGAACTCTCCTTGTTGATCTTTTTCTTTACCGTTGAATGCATAACGGTAATCCCCTGCACGACCTTTTTAGCTCCCTTTTCCCACACCCTGGCAACTTTTTAAAGAACGTTCACACCCATCCAGGGCGCTGCCACAAGTTAGCAGTTTTTTCTTTTTCAGGTGCAGATTCTATTGAAAAAAGAAAAGGGTCAACATGCCGGGGAAGGGTAAAAATCGGCCTGAACACCTTGGTTTACCTTCATCGCCGTCGATTTTTACCCTGAGCCGGGATGCTCCAAGCAAGCTTCCTTAACCGGCTACAACGGCTAATTTTGGTTTTGCGCGGTAAGTGAGCACTGACTTTCTTAGCGGCCCCTTTTCCGCACCGTAACCGCATCCCGAAGGAAGCCTGTCGGTAAGTAGCCGGCAGAAGGGCAGGCAAAAAAGCAAGGGAGTGGCGCGGTTTACGGCGGAGTGGCCGGCGGGGCAGCTAAAGAGCGTCCACGGACTTGCTTTTTTCTTGAGCGCAGTTAAAACGGGGCGCCGGCGGGCCACAGTGCTGACTGAGGGGGCAAGGTGCGGACAAACAACAGCACAGCGGCTGCAGGTGAAGGGGAAGCCTGGCGCGGTTGCCCTGCAGGGAGAGCTGGGCGTGGCGCAATGGAGGGCCTGGAGCCGGGTGGTTGGGCCCAGCACGGCTGACAGCGCAAGGCCCGCAATGAAGCCACACCGCTTTGCCTTGCGGGATGGCTGTGCGTAGGCCATGTGCGCCGGACGGGGGGAATGCAGCGGCCTCGTGCGGGGGGTTTGTTTAGTAGTGGTACCTGCAAGCTATAATCTCTAAATCCTCACTTGCAAAAGAGTAAACCAATCGATGTTCCCCATCTATCCGCCTTGACCAGAAGCCTTGTAAATCATGTTTTAAAGGCTCCGGGTTTCCAATTCCTGAAAATGGATCCCTTAAAGTAGCTTTAATCAATGCGTTTATTCTTTTCAACTTTTTTTTATCTGTCGATTGCCAGTATAGATAATCTTGCCAGGCGGTGGGGGTCCAAATGATCCTCATTCCTCTATTAAGTCGTGTTCCTCGGTTTGGCCTGACCTGGACTCTTTAAGGGACTTTAGTAGTACATCCCTGTTTTTACCACTCAATAAATAACTCGTCTCTTTCAATGAGTTGTATTCTTCCAATGATATTAACACAAGATCCTGATTGTTTTTTCTCTTAATGATCAGTTCTTCCACATCGTCAACAACTAAATCTAGCCACTTTTTAAGGTTTACCCTTAAATCTGTATAATTTACTACTTTCATAATTATTGTTTTTATAAAGATACATAATTAAGTACGTACTTAAGTGCTTTTTGTTCCTTTTATTTTAACGGATGGTGTTTTAGTACCGCTTGTTTTAACGCCTCTTTTCCTTGCGGGCAGGTTGTGCCGGTGGCCATGTGCGCCGGCCGGGAGGAATGGGGCGGCCTGGTGCGGTGGATTTTTGGGGACTTGAAAGTTTATTTGTTCCGGGACGGCAGTTTGTTATCATTCATCTCTGTTGGATAAAAATCGGTTATATATACGCTCTTTTCAACTTCTTCCACATAATAAATGATCTTTACTGTAGCTCTTGATGTGCGCTTAAACAAAATATAACGATATACGTTTTTTCTTCCCGTTAACTGAGGTTCAATTGAGCCCCGGTGTGGGTAGTTAATCAACTCACCAGCCATGTTTTTTAAGGCTGTAGAAAGTTTTTCTGCTTTTTCTATGGAATAATGATCGTATAAGTAGCTGGAAAACTCATAGAAACTTATTTCTGCTGAAGCTGTAATAATTACTCGGTAGCTGTGCGTCTGGCGGCCTTCCAATTTTCAAAATCCTCACTAAATTGATCAAAACTTTTTACTTTACCCTGGGCAATATCTTCCTCCGATGTAGCAGCCCTGAGGTGTAACTGTTCCCCCGTAAGTAAATGCTTAACATATTCAAGTACCTGTTGCTGCTGATCCAACTCTAATTTCAGAAGATGGCCCAACAATTCTTTATTGATTACATTACTCATAACTATACTATGCTTTTATTTTTGTAAAGATAACGTTTTTTGTGCATTTATGATTTTATTGCAACGGATGATGTTTCAACACCGCTTGTTTTAACGCCTCTACCTGGGTTTGCTTGTAGCGCTCCGTGGCGCTCGGGTATTTGTGGCCCGCAAAGGCCTGGACTACTCTCAGGTCATTCCCCGATTTTAACAGGTTGGCAATCACTGATTGTCTTATCGTTTTTGCGTTCAACTTTCTATCGGGAAAAAGATGCCGGCAACACTCGATCAAATAACTGATCCCTTCCCCGTTTTCTTCTGTTCCTAATTTGGAGATGATCAGTTTTTGGGTGTCGGTTTTAATAAGTCTGGGGCGGTCTTCCCCAATGTAGTTCATTAACCAAAATATCTGTCTTGGCTGTAGCTTCAACGTCCTGGCGCCAGTCTTGCGCTGTGCTTTGATGTGAACCGTTCCTGCTTCCAGGTGGATGTCCCCCACCTCCAGGTTTTTAATATCTCCATTGGTTAAGGCTTGGTAAATGAGCAGACTAATGATAATTTGATTGCGGTTTTTCAAGATGGGATAACGTTCTTTTCTTTCCAGCAGCAGCGCCAGCTCTTCGGCTTTAAACAAGTCCTGTAACTGGATGTCCTTCTTTGTCTTGTCCCTTAACCGGATCGAACGGGCAGGGTGATCACCCCGGATGCCTATTGCTACCAGGTAGCTGTAATATTGCTTGATCGCATAAAGGGGCGGGCTTGCATCCAGACCACTGCGCCTTAACTCACCTATATAATCCATGATCTGCTGATAGCCGGCCCGCTCAGGGCTTTCTACCCAGGCAACAAACAACCTTATTTCCCGCAGGTAACGTTTTACCGTTCCACCGGCATGTCTTTGCTGTAGGTATTCTTGCAGGCTCATAGTTGGTGCAGTTGTTTGGGGTTGATGCGGGTGTAGAGCTGGGTGGACTCAAGGTGTTTGTGACCTAAAAAATCACGTACCTGCTCCACGGCCATCCCATTTGCTAAAAGATGGGTCGCCACTGAGTGTCTCAGGTTATGCAAGCTGATGGGTTTAGTGATCCCTGTCCGGTTTAGCACCTTTTTCAGCAGCCTGTTCATGCTATTGCCCCTGGCACGCCTCCCATGACAGTTACACAGAAAGGCGCTTTCATTTGGCTGGCTATAACGTTCATTCAATACATAATCCTGCAGGTCTTTGTTCACCCTGGCTGACAAAGGTACCACCCGCCTTTTGCCCCCTTTGCCTGCCCGGACATACACCAACCTGCTCCTAAAATGGACATCTCCCATATTCAGGCGCTCGCCTTCTGACTTTCTCAACCCACACCCGTAAAACAAGCTAAGTAGGGCACGCTCTTTTAATGTCCCACAGGCTGCGTAAAGTGTTTCCACCTCTGCGGTGGTGAGTACCTCCAAAGGTTTTGACTGCGGCGTTGGGAACGCAAGGCTGCTGGTAGGATCCTTGCTGATCTCCCTTTGCTGCAACTGCCAGCCAAAAAACAGCCTCAGACTGTAAAGGTGGTGAGCGATAAAACGTTCGCTTAATCCCCCTTTACGCCGCCGGTTGGGACGCTCCTGCAGGTAGGCATAATAGCGGACAATATCATGAGGGGTGACCGTACCCGGTGGTTTATACCCCTGGAAGTGTAAAAATTCCCCCACACAGGCAGGCAGCATCTGCACGCTGCTTTTGCTATACCCTAACCTTGTTAAATGTTCCCTGAACTGCTGTATCATCCTTGTTTTTTTCATAGGCCCCTTTGTATTTTCCCGGGTCACGGGTCGCCAGCCACCTGTAACCCCTTAAATCTGCCTGTACGCTTCATGGAAGCACTTTTTCCTCCCTCGCTGGCGACCCAGCTGGTGACCCACCGCTTTGGGCCGCCAGCTCCAACTGGTCCAACTGCCCCTGCAGGTGCCGCTTGACACTGGCACGCAGTTTGGCTAGTGTATTGATTTTCAAGTTAGTTTACTATGAGGTGCGTAATTCCATTGAAAAGGTTTGGCTCGTGTGGCGTTGTAGGTCTGGACATATTCCATTAACTGATCAACGAGTTGTTGTTTGGAATGCCATATTCCTCCCTTCAGCACATCTTTGCTTAAAATATTGAACCAGCTTTCAATCTGATTGAGCCAGGAAGAGTAGGTTGGCGTGAAGTGCATGGTGAGCCTTTTGTTACTATTTACCCATGCTTTTACCTTTTTATGTTTGTGTACGTTGAGATTATCCACAATAATGTGTAGTTGTTTGTCAGGGTATTTTCGGTAGAGTTTTTTGAGGAACTTCAAAAAGTTCACATGGTTGTTCTTGTCGATGGTTTGTGCGGTGACTTCCCCTTCATGTACTGCCAGGGCAGCCATCAATGATACCGTACCGTTACGTTTATAAGTGACAGTATGCCTTTTGGGGAGCCCACTTTTTAGCGGTAATTCAGGTTGACTTCTATCCAAAGCCTGTATTTGCGTTTTTTCATCAACGGATAAGACCATGGCCTTTTCGTCTTTGGAGAGGTAAAGCCCTATTACATTGAGCATTTTTTCCTCAAACTCAGGGTCAGTACTTTTGCCACACCAATAGGCCACCTTGTGAGGGTTTAAATGATGATGAGATAGAACCTGATGAACTTTACTTTGACTCATCCCCACCGCTGAAGCTATTCTTCTCTGACTCCAATTGGTATAGCCTTCCCCAGGTGGGCTACAGGCCAATTGAATGACTCGAGCCTTAGCTGCTTCACTAAAGCTGGCAGGCTTACCCGAACGAGCCTGATCTTTTAAACCAGCTATGCCCATCTTCTTGTAACGACCTTTCCATTTGTTAATCATAGGCCTGCTGATATGAAGTGCCGATTGGATTTCATCGTAGCTCTTGCCTCTCGCACAGAGTAAGATAATCTGAGCTCTAAGTACATCTCGCCTCGGTAACTTATGAGAGCGGGAGCGAAGTGTGAGTGCTTCACGATCCCATTCGCTAATTATAATTGTTCCTATACTTGCCATAAGGAAAATATATTAAAAGTAATCTTATTTAGTAATCGTTACACTAGCGTTTGTTTTTTTGTTGTATACTACGTAAAGGGATCTCAACAATGTCCTTTCCTTTCAGTACTTCCGGTTACTAGCCAGCATTGCAAATGCCTCGTTTTGGCCTTCTGAATAATAAAAGAGTGTAGTCAGAGACGTACACCCAACGTTTTCTTTTTTATGGAATACTACCGCCGAGGGAGTATTAACCTGATCAACCCACACGAACAGTAAAAAACTCGTTAGCGGTAAGACTTAACCATCTGGATGCACCGGAAAAAAGTGCCCAAAACTTCTTACGCCCATGTATAATTTCTTTACAGCAAATGCCACGAGTACAGCCGGAATTTCAATTGCCTTGTTCAGTTTTTCAAAATAAATAGATGAGTGTAGAGGACTCTACACCCAAGGGAGTTTTCTTTTTTGGAATACTACCCCAACTTGGGTTTTTGAAATCGTTAATTCGAACGAATGTATTCCGAAACCAATAAATCCTCCCTATTTAACAAAATATTTTTGATTTGTTTAATACGATCTCGTTCAGTATTTTTGCTAAATAACCTTTTTTAGTGTTTTATTCAGATAGTATGAGTTTTGGAAAACGCCTGTTAGAGGCCAGAAAAAAGAAAAGAATATCACAAGAGGAGATGGCAGGACAGCTCGGTACCAAAGGGCCGGCCATCGGCAGGTATGAACGGGATGAGATGAAACCTTCCATCGAAGTGGCCGCCAAAATGGCCGACATCCTGGAAGTGTCCCTGGATTACCTGGTGGGCAAAACCGACATCCAACTGGATAAAACCACTTTCAACCGTATCCTGGAAGTAAGCAAGTTTAATGAAGAAGACCGCAATCACATCTTCTCGGTCATTGACGCCTTTATCGCTAAAAGAAAGATTCAGTCTATTTTGTGATGAAAATTATCTCACTAATTTTTTTAACTTGTTTTCTTTGTGCCGCCTGTAACTCCCTGGAAGAAAAACTGGAAGGCGGATGGGTCGTTGATCAAGCTTATTATCACGATGAGCCCGTAAGATGGGATTTGTATACTAACGCTTTCGACTTAAATGAAGATTATACCTGTGAGCTCCCCCCAATTAATCGTCGTTCTGAAAGAACTCTTGAGGAACAAAGAGGAACTTGGGAAACTTTTCAAAAAAATGACTCTACCTATCTTCAAATCAAAACAGAGAACAGAATATTTGATAGAACTTTCAGAGTTCAGAACCTTAGAAAGGTAAGGGACTCAGTTAGTTGGGGGTATCTAATAAAAATGACATTAATAGCAGATAGCTTAAAAATGGAGTGCACAAGAGCACTCTATGAATAAAAGAAAAAAGGGGTTTCTCCCCTCTTTTCAATTTTATATTTTTATGTATTATTTTTCTTCAATTTCAGGTACCGCTATTGGAGCTATCCGTGTATTATCTGCCGGGGCTAATTCTGATCCACTATCCAAATGTTGCATTTTTAACGGATACCTGAAATTTTCGGAAATCTCCTTCACAATCTTGATCCCAATATCATATATCTCCTGGTTGTCTGTCGGGTTCACTCCTGATAAAATTACATTGGAAATACTCCCTAAATCCAAAATATTTCTGTATTCCTCCGGTATCAAACCTTCCACTTCTAATGCATCATTAAGATCTTTTGCTACTTGTTTTCGAAGTATATCCATATGCACTTTGACTAATCTCCCATCCTCATTATTTTGATAAATACCATATTGTTCAAACCCGAATGCTACGGCATTTAAGACAAAAGATGCACCAGCTAATGCTCTTCCCCCACCAGAAAGACCTGATAATGTTCTATTCTTGAATCTTCGATCAACTAATTTATATCCACTTTGTTTAGTTCTAGGGTTTTGGACATTGAGTTGTCCTGTTACAAAATTTGGATTAGGTGCTCCTAAGGTATTATCTAAATTTAAGGAGGGTGGAAATAAAGGAAATGAAGGATGGGTAAGCTCTCCTACTTTCGTTGGGAAACCAATATAACCAGTTGGCCAAATACCGGTGGCATCACGTAGTCGCCAGGCTCCACGAGTTCCACTGTTAAAGTTCTCCAAATTAATATGGGTCTCTCCGCCAATCATTTTTATACGAGCTTCATCAGCCCTTAAATACTCTAACCCATCTAAATCTACTCCATCTACGGGCCGGTTACTAGCAAACTGATAAGGTGTCAGCATTGGGTATTCCTTTGTCAAAGGATCCACACTCAAAAACTTCCCAATACTAGGATTATAAATCCTGAAGCCATAATCGTAGGTGGTATTGCCGAACTCTCCACTCTGATCTTGTTCCTTTCCATTGAACCCATAACGGTAAGTACTATCACTAAAACTCCTACCCCCCATCCCCAATCCAAACGGATAGTAGTCTGAAGTACTCACCACCGAAGCCCAGACACTATCCTGCTCCATGCCAATGTTGTCTGTGATCACCGTCATCACATTGCCCAGGTGATTGGTGAGTTCGTAGCGTTTCGTTCCCATATTACGATGGGCGGATAGCTTGCCGCCTTTGTACATCCCTAAACGGCTGCTGCCGTAAATAGGTTGCTCAATCATTACGCTGTCCTCGTAAATGGCCAGCACATTGCCGCTCGCATCGCGAAGGTAGCGGGTTACCACGGTGGTTAATTCAGCGCCTTGGGTTACCACCTGCTTTGCTATCCGGTTGCCGGCTGCATCATAGGTGAACGAAACCACCAAACTATCCGAACGGCTACGCACCTGCCGTACCTTGCCATAAGGCGTCCACGAGATATTTACCCCTTCATATTGATCTCGGATGAGGTTGCCTATCGCATCGTATTGGTACATGGACAGGGAATCGGGCTCCAGCTTGGCCTTGAAACTGTTGCCGCCCGAAGTGGTGAATGTCGGACTTATGGTAATGCCTCCGGTGGCCCTTAGTACAACATCTTGCCCTGTAGGAATATAGCTATTGCCCATCACAGTGATATGGCGGTATAAAATGTCATTGCTCGTCACCGCTCCATTATAAACTTTGTTCTCCATATTCATCGGCAGGTATTGCATCAACCGGTTAGTGCCTTCGTAATAGGAGTAGGTAAACTCATCCTGCAAAATCCCGCTCTCATCATAACGTTGTAAAGTGAGCAGGTTACCATTCGCATCGTAGCTATAGTCGGTATCATAAGCGGCTGGCGTTGTGGGTCTGGTTTGAAAGCCGGTACCGGCCTGGTAATTGGTCAGGCTTCGCGCGTTGATAATGCGGTTGAGCTGGTCATACCGGTAAAGCATGGCCTGCATGCCTTTGGTGCGGTCATTGCTCTCATGGCCGACCTTGGCCAGATCGGTGGTCATGAAGGCTATGTTGCCGTTGTAGAGACCGTTATCGCTATTCATTTCCGTATATCGCTGCCAAAGCTGGTCGCGCACTTCGGTGGGGGTTAACAAGGCATTGGCAGGGGTGTAGTCACCGTTAAAATAGCCCAGGTTAAAAGCAAAAACATCTTTTCCTGCCATGTAATCGGCCACATTAATAATGTCGGGATCATCTTCATAAGCCTGGTTGACACCTTTGAGCCAACCTTGAAGGGTATAATAGTAATCCATGCCCTGAACCCGGTATTCACCCAGTTCTACCCTGGCGAGGGGACCATGCAGGTAATAGGTATAAGCCGCTTCCTTGTCCCAGATAAAGCCATCGGTAGAGGTGTATACTTCGGTCAGCCGGTTATCGGCGTCGTATTCATAGCGATGGATAAACTGATCTTCTTCCCCGTATTGGTACAACACGTTATTCACATTCCCGCTGATCAGGTCATATACGTAGTCGGTCCGCTTTGGCGACAGGCCTGGTAATTGTTGCAGCAAGCTTTTGACATTCCCATGAATATCGTAGCTGTAGCAGGTAATCACTGTATCAGTGTCTTGGTTCACAATTTCCACCCATGACACACGGGTGCGTAAATTCTGCTGATTGAAGGCGGTGAGTCCCGGTTTCGGAAAATCGTAGTGGGTGCGGGTCACATCGGTCAGTGCATAGTCTGCAGCCAGGGGAAAGGTTTTGGAATCCAGTGAATCCAACAATTGGCCCAGGGCTATTTCCGTATGCATTTCTCCCACCTCTATGACACGCCCCTGTTCGTCGTATTTGGTGTAGGAATAAGCCGTATCGATCAATTGTTGTGCATTTTGGGACAGGCGCAATTGGGCTTTTCCGTCGTACCAGAACTGTGACTGGCCGGCATCGGGCGTTTGTTGTTCAATCAATTGGTTCAGTGAATTGTACTGGTACCGGGTGATTAACGCATGATCAGGCTGTGAAGGGGCGCCCCCCAAAAATGCCGTTGTGGCCGCTGTTGAAAGTGGTTTTACCCCTTCAGGAGGTATGGTCTGCACCAGGTTGCCGGCCTGATCATAATAGTAAAGTGTATAATGATATTCCTGAGACTGATAGGTGTACTCCAGACGATCGTTGACGCCTTCCAGGCAATTTGTCTTATAATTATTGTAAAAACCGGAGATGGCCCTTTCATAGAACTTTTCGGTGGCATAACTGATCAGAATACTGTCTTCCCGGGCAGCATTTGCGAGGCATTCCTGTACCAATTGGTCTAAATCGACCTTAAACATGAATTGCCGAAGCGTGACGTTGGTGGTATCAAATTGTAAACAGAGATTGACTTCAATACCTTCTTGAACTACCAGGGTTTGCATACGGCTGGTCAAAGTGAGGAGCGGAGCATCAGGATTAGTTATTTGATAATAATATTGTGTTCCTTCGTCAGATTCGGAAATATTGTTGATCGTAAGGGTATGCCCTTCTTCTGATAAAGTATTAAGCGCTATGTCAGCACCTCCATCTACATATTTAAACCATTGGTACTTAGATGGAGGATTAGTGTTACGGTCTATATTACTTCTAAGGGTTAAAGGGCCTCCATTATAAGTGGAAACAGTTTTTTCCGTATCTATTAAATCTTGATTAGTATAGATAACCTCGGAAGTGCCATCAAATCCCTGAATGATATTCAGGAAGTTTTGAAATGTAAATGCATTCGCATCTATATAAAAATTAAAATACATATTCTTCAATGCTACCAACTCATCCGGAATATCTCCACTTAAATTATTATATCCTAAATTTAGATTTTGAAACAGCGGGTTTCCAAGTGACGCCGGTATTGTGCCTTCTAGATTATTATTTTGCAAATAAACATTACCAGTATTATTGTTAAACCCATTAGAATTTCCCAAGTTAGCAGGAATTGTTCCGGATAAATTATTCCAACTCAAATTCAAGTTAGTCAGGTTAGGCAATAGACCAATACCAGGTGAAATGCTTCCAACTAAGTTATTACCTGCTAATACCAGTCCTCTCAGATTCAATAAAGAATCCAACTCAATTGGAATTTGTCCAGTAAAGTTATTATATGCTAAATGTAAGATTACCAACTGATTTAATTGTCCAATTTCCTTAGGAATTGAGCCAGTTAAATTGTTCCAGCTAATATCCAATTGATAGAGATCCGATAACTGTCCAATTTCCGGTGGTATGCTGCCAGTAAGAGAGTTGGAATGTAAAACCAAAAATACCAAGTTCGTTAGATTTCCTATTTCCGGCGGTATCTCCCCATACAAGGAACTGTGGTATAGAAGCAATATTCTTAACTTAGATAAGTTGGCAATAGAAGCAGGTATGGCACCTCCTAGGTTAACATTACTACTCAAATCCAGACTTTCAAGATTAGATAAATTGCCTATTTCATTAGGAATTGAGCCAGCAATTTGAGTATTATTGACCCTCAGTGATAATAGACTGGCCAAATCACCTATTTCTTTAGGAATTGAGCCAGTAAGTTGATTGTTTCCCAAAGATAAAGTTTCAAGGTTGAATAAATTTCCAATTGTCAAAGGAATGACCCCTGAAAGTGAATTGGAAAATAAACTCATATTCTTAAGACTGGATAAATTACCTATTTCATTAGGGATGGATCCAGTAAGTTGATTGTTTTCTAAATGCAAATTTTGAAGATTGGTTAAATTTCCAATGGTATTAGGAATTGAGCCAGTCAGTTGGTTGTTCCTGAAAGATAAAGTTTCAAGATTAGGTAAATTTCCGATGGTCGAAGGAATGATTCCTAAAAGCGAATTGGAATATAGATACAATCTAATGAGATTAGACAAACTCCCTATTTCGTTGGGGATGGATCCTGTAAGTCGATTGTTTTCTAAATGTAAATTTTGAAGATTGAATAAATCTCCAATAGTATTAGGAATAGACCCTGAAAGTGAATTGGAATTCAGAAACAGACCTTTTAGACTAGACATACCACCTATTTCGGTTGGAATCGATCCCGTAAGCCTATTATCCGACAGAATTAAAACTTCAAGATAGATCAGTTTTTCGAGATCAGAAGGAATGCTTCCCGATAAATTATTGCTTTCGAGATATAGCTGAATTACATTACCGTTTACATCGGTAGTAACTCCATCCCAGGTAGATACTGGGTTGGTAGTAAGCCAGTTACTATTATTAAACCACGAATTCCCTCCTGTAGCATTGTAAATGGCTATTAGCGCATCACGTTGTGGAGTAGGGGTAGCAGTGGTTGATAAGGTTGGCATGCTTCGCACCGATTGAACAGTACTTCTCTTTTTTCTTTTTTCATCCAAGTACTGCATTAAATCTTCCATCATCTCTGCTTCTAAGCTATCCTGCATTAATAAATGCTGCTGTTTAAAGCTACTTTCATCAAAATAAGCATTGCGTTCATCTCCCCTCCTCGCTCCAAAAGTTTGCTCATCAGTAAGATCATTACCAACATTATCCGAAAAAGTTGAGAAAGGGCTACCTGCAGGCGGGCCCGGATCGTAGAGGGGGGGTAAATAAATGACGGTATCTTTCACGCATACAATAGGATCATCCAGGGCCACGGCTTCTAATCCGCAATTATAACTGTTCAGTATATTCTGAATAGCTATGAGGGCGCTATGGTTACCAAGATCTGATTTTAATATGAGCTTGAAAAAATTGTTGCTATTGCTGTCGAAGTAAGATCGTAAGGAATCTGCAATAGCAACACTGTCCGCATAACTAAAACTCGTATTACAGGATCCGCTGATATTAGCCACCATCATTTCCACCGTCTCATTGCTCACCGAGTCTGTAAGCCCGTTGGCTTTGGCCCATTGGGTAACATCCTGTTCAGTTTGTGGCAGTTCGTCCTGTGCGCCCAATTCTTCCATGGCCTTCGGGCAATTTTGAAACGCCGGAATTTCCAACTTGGTTTTTCGCTTGGCTTCAAGGTAAAAATTGCGGAAAAGCACCCAGTGAAAGCTAAGTTGCTTATTGTATTCTTGCACCGTCATTTCGCTTTGACGGCGCATTAAATCCTGGTAAAGAATATGAAATCCATTCACATCGTTTAGCCCCCGCTCGTTAATATAAAAACTGGTGTTGGCCGGATCGGTGATCTGGGCAAGGGTGCCAGCATAGGTGGTTACGCCATCCTGCACGCCATCGTTGTCATTATCAAAGGGTATATCGGCAACATGCATGTTATCAAGGCGGGATTGCATGGCCGCCACATGACCGTAACCACTTAAATCCGGATTGGTAAAGAAGGGGTCTAAGGTTAATAACTGGTCATAGCCTCCGGCTACCGCAGCATCCCAATCGGCTATCCGGGCAATTTGTTTTTCAAATACATCACTTTCCTGGTTTTGCACGCAAAGGAGGTAAGCACAGTAATCCGGATGCGACGCAATGCTGTCGGGCGGCACTTCATAAAATGTTTCGCTCGCCTCCCCATCGCGGTCCCTGAAAAATTGCTCAATTTGAAGATAGATGTTCTCACAATCCTTTTCTGCAATTTCGTCAATGGCTTCATTGATGGCTGCTTCTGCCTCGGGACAAGTCGCCTCACAAATCTCGCAATCGGTAGAGTCTACCTCATACGATGCACTGATTTGTTGCACAAGTTGTGCGATTGAATCATTTTCGGCCACCAACGTTCTCATTTGCGAAAAGCTAAGATCGCGGGGCGTGACGGTTTTTGTGAGGGTGTAATCTCCCACATCTGCCAGCATAACACTAAACCGGACATCGGCAACGTTGATTGGATTTATACAATCAGTGCCGGTTCTATTGAAAAGTTCATAAAGATGGGGGTCGCTCGACTCATTTCCGGTTACACCTGAAAGATCCAGGGCAATGCCATCGGGATCAGTGATGCTGATTTTGACATCAAAAGTACAGTCCTGACAACCCAATGTATCCAGTTCAGCGCCCAGAGCCATCAACTCGTATTCAAAACTATACTGCGTATTGGGTGATGTATTGAGTATTTTATGTTGCAACTGGCTGATGCCGTTTGCCTTGCTGTTTTTCTGGCTGATATCCACCGTGATATCCGCAGGATCCAATGCTTTAAAACCCGGCAGGGTATCGAGGTTAGCTGGCGGCGTCCCCGCCAACGCAGTAGCAATGGTGCGGTCTTCCTGGTCCAGGTAAGATATACTCACCTGTCCATTGGCGTCTACCACCATATTTTTTTTATAGTGATTGGCATTACCCACATTGCTGCCAAACAACCGGACCAGGTCATATGGCGCTGCTTCTCCATAATAATACCGGACAACATGGGCTCCATCCATTTTGAATGTCTCCCCCACGCCCGATTGCCGGCTGATACGCTCAGTACCGTCCCTCAAATATTCGGTTTGGGTATATACATAGCCATCTGCATCAGGCAGGAAATCTTTATGAAGTTGTTGTAAGTCATTATTGGAAGAATAATATTTTCCGGCGCCTGTGGTGGTAGCAATAATGCTGTTAACTTCCCGGTGGTTATCGTAATTAAATTTCTTGAGATTGGGAGAGACATGGGCGGTTACGTCAGCGTCTAAAGGCTGGAAGGTGTTGAAATTAGCTTTGTACTGAAGAGAATGCCCGGCGCCTGGCACGGGAAGGACGGTACCAGCCACCCGGCCTTCGTAATCATAAAGATTTTCCCCTACCAAAGTCACATCCTGCGAACTCAGGTTTGTCAGTACCTGGCGTTGACGCGAAGTGCCATCATAATAATTCATCACCTTTTTGTATTTACCGTTTTCACTGAAAACCGTCTGCTGCTGCCAGGTAATACCTTTTTGATGATTGTCGATACTAATCGGAACCCCGGTGCCGTAGTGCCAATGCCCTGCTATGCGATGACCAGGATACGCAGGATTTATACCAACGGCCCTGACACGGTACCATAATCTACCGTTGGGGTAATAGGAAATGTGACTGTATTGTTGAGCTGTGGTAGAAATACGTACAGGTTCTTTCCAATCAAACGCTTCCTGAGCGGTTGTTCCTACAAAAAAAATGTCTAGCGAATCAATAAAGACCCATTCCAAATCAAAGCTTTCCAGGCCTGGCCCGGTATAACTCCAACTGGTTTTGATTTCCTCATTGACATAACTATAATCTAATGTCAAAGGACCGGCGGGATTAAAGAGGGCTTCTTCATGTTTGTACAACAGAACATTCAGATAAATGTAAGCTTCCGGCGCCCCGTTTTGAAGTTGCTTATTGTGAATTTTAAAAGTATAATGATCACCACATGTTACCAGGGAATCATTGAAAACAGTCGCAATAAAAATCTGATTTTCCATGGCCAAAGAAAGAGGCTTGGTCCATAAACTATCTGTATTATACCGGAGCGTAATTTCAAGATCGGCCAGCCAGTCCTGTTGTGTTTGACGGTCTCCCAGGTCATAAAACAACTGAAAAGCCAGGTAATAATCCCCTTCCAGACAAGGAGGGGCCTGAAAAACCTGCCTGACGGTATCTATGCCCAGGTCCGCTAGTAAATATTCTGTTTTCAAGGGGGTTTCCGGCGATTTCCCATCCCGGGTGATCCTTAACGCTTCAGGAATTTTTGTAGTATCAGCGGATATTCCGGACGACGTGCCAAAGACAATTCCAGGGTTAAGTAGGATCGTTAAAAACAGGCACTTAAAAAATGATTTGATACAGGTCGGTTTCATAGTAAATTTTCCAAAGCTTTAAACAGGTTTTTTTAATTATTTATTCAAATCACTTAAATGTTTTTCAATTTGCTCCAAACGTTTTTCTAATGCCTTTACCCTATTCTCCTTTTCCTCAATTTCCTTTTGCTGTGCAATGGTGTATAACATCAGTTGCTCGATCTTTTCAAGCAAAAGACCATTCATTGATCCCAAATCAACCCCATTTTCATTTACTTCATTGGCAGAAGGAATATCGGGAAGGTGATGATTTTCTTTTATAAATTGCTCCAGTTCTGTCAGCGTTGGCAGGTGATAAGTTTCCATAAACACATAGTCGGGCCAGACGCTATTGGTTACATTCACCTCCCTGGCGCCAATGTGGCCTTCCACCGCCAGCTTATAAGCAGCAGTAGGATTTCCTCCGATGCCTACATTTCCATCCGCATTTGACACGGTAATTCTGGATAACCCCGCGGTCTGAAATTGTAGATCTCCCCCCGGGCTGCTTATCATTCCGCCATCGATCCTTAAGTTGCCGGTTGAATACATGTTACCCGTAACGCCAAATTGATATTCCGCAGGCGGTTTCATATTGATCCCTACCTGATCTGTGCTAAAATCCCCATAAATGAGGGGAACTGCCAAATCATCATTGGCTATGTAAAGTTTATTTGAACCTGTTTCATGACGCCCAGCGGTATACCCTAAGAAAAGATTAGAATTGCCGCTGACATTATTTTCTCCTGCCCACCTACCTACAAACACATTCTTTATTCCTCCGGTGTTGTTTAAACCGGTTTGATTGCCAATGTAAACGTTAGCATCGCCGGTAGTATTCATTCCACCTGCCTCAAACCCTATAAACACATTATCCCTCCCATCGATATTTGCATTCCCGGAGCGGTATCCTAAGAAAGAATTTTGATAGCCTGAAGTATTTGCAAAGCCTGATTGTTTGCCGATAAATGTGTTCCCATCGCCAGTACTTACCTCTCCTGCCTCGTAACCAAAGTACGAATTGGTGTTATTTCCTCCATTACCAGCATTCCTATCATAACTAACGGGTTGGGCTACCACATTAAAACAAGCTGGAAGTACTACAAAAGTCAATATAATCGTTGCTTTCATTTTTGTCATTTTTAGTATAAGGTCCATGAGTTAAGCTATAATAATTTCTCTATGATTTTTTATTCATTTTTCAGTCAACTGCTCCTAAAAATTAATCCCGTTATTCAGAATTTGATATCCTTTATACTTCGATGAAGCCTTCAATTGATCTTCTCCCAATGACAAATATTTTGTTTCACTAAATGTGTTTTTGGGAAATTGCACCCGGTTATCAAATACCAAAAAATCAATCACCACATATTGTCCCTGAACGTAGTGATAAGCTAATTTCAAGAGTCGGTTTCTCTCAGTATCAATTGCCAGTTCGACTTTGCCTATTGGCCCCTGCTTTTGACGAATGCTGTACCGGTCCACACCCGCTTCGCTGCTCAAAAGCTTAGGTTCTTCGTAGAAATTCATAATACTATCCAAATTAAGTTGGAATGGGTCCTTTATTTCATCTTCGGCGGTCAGGTTCCTTGGATTGCATATAATGGTTTTAGCCTCTTTATTGACTACAATTATTGCTTTTGCATTTATCATCATTTCCATATCGCCAAATACCTGATGATAACTATCATTTTGGCGTTTGACAATGGCTTTCTGCTGAAAAAAGGGGTTAGTGGCCGTAGTGTCATCAAAAGCAGTGACCTGCATCTCTATGTGCATATTTTCGGAAGCTTCATATTCCTGGCGCATATTTAGCAGGGCCTGTTTGAAGTCTTGTGCCTTTGTTTGAAAGGGGCAAAGGCAATAGGCAACCGGTACAAAAAACAAGTAGTATTTATTCATAGAAGTATTGGGTCATTTTATTCGTCTTTACCTTCTCTAATTGCCCGGACTCATTGGGTTATGTTCCAAAATATAGCTCACATTCTCAGAAATCGTTTTGATACCTCTTTCGGTTTCTTTCTTGGTTAAGTAAAGGTTCCCTTCCTCATCATAGTAGAAATAGGAAGCAAAGTTTTCTTCGTCCAAAATAGCCTGCAAGCGATAATCTTTCAGATCATATACATAACTTTTCATATTACCCAATTCAGGGTGAAGCCTGAGGTCATCAAACCAAACCGCGGCTGCAGTTCCAGGGTTAAAATTAAGTTCCAGGGTAGTTTCTTTATCCGGGCAAACAAAGTTTCCTTTGAGTTGTTGCCACCCCTCAATTATTTGTCCCTCGGGAACAAAGGGTGCCGATAAGACCGTCTGATCATTAGCATTTTTCAGAATTACCTCCAGGCTAATCCCTTCTGCCAATTGAGGTGTCAATAAATGCATGTTATTAACAGAAACCCAGGCATTGATCACATAAGTCTTGGCTGAGTCAAGCTGCAACAACTCCTGCTTGTAATTGGTACTAGCAGTAATTTTCAGACTTTTTTTCCCGGTATGTGAAACCAGATCGTCGATCACCGGGGTGGTGCCCGGGGTCAACGTATTTCTAATTTTCATTTTGCCCCCCCAAAGCCCGCCAAATGGCGCCCGTTTGAATACAACCAGGGTCAATGCCGGATCTTCAGGATGTACTTCCATACAAACAATTTCGTTATTACCTATATAGTTGAATTGCTTTGCGCCGGAAGACAAACTGTTTATACGGTAGGCCAAAACATCCGCAGAGAAAACATTCTGCAAATCTTCACTGCTGGCCTCAACCACCGCCATATGCCCAACCGCTGCTATTATTTTGTAAATCGTATAAGCAGGAATTGCCTGGTTATTGAATCTCCAATTACCCGAAGCATAGTTATCAAAATATTCAAACCCTGTGAAGGCCATTTCATCATTCCTCATGTTTACCCCGTTTGCAGCGGGAAGATGGCCTCCGTAATCATAAAGCGCCGCTGAGTAAATATCCAGCACGTCTTTGTTTTCCAGCTCATAGCTATAGGGGCTGTAAGTGGTCATCGTGTTGGCTTTTATCCAGTGGGGAATAACCCCGGCATCTGCATATTGCCAATTAAACCTTTCCAGGTCAAAGATGCCATCGTTAGCGATGTTCGTGGTGGCTGAAAGCTCTCTGGGCACATCATAGGCATGGGTTCCTTCATTTCGCCATACACCTAATGTTCCGTTAAGGTAACTGTTGCGATCATCAAGTGTTTCTTCAGGGAAAGTCATGGTCCATACATCGGAAAAAGTACTGACCGAGGTATTGATGACATTGGTCCTTGTGTCTGTCTTTACTTGCAACAGGGAATCGACAACAAATTCTTGCGGCAACTCAAATACCACTTGTTTGGTGATAGTAGTATCTCGCACGCAACCAAAATAATCGTATTGTATGTAGAGTGAAACATCGTAAGTCCCCTCCTGTTGGTAGGCATGCCATGCTCTTCGATCGGTGGAAGTATTCCCGTCCCCAAAATCCCATTGATAAGCACTGGGTTTAGTAAGCTGATTAACTTCAAAATCCGGAGTGAAATTCATGGCACACAAATACCTTTCAGGATCAAAGCCCATCATCGAAGGAAAAACATCACATGTCACCTCGAGCGTTATCAGTCGACTGGTTAAAGTAAGACCGGGCGCATCCGTTGGATTGGTTACCTGATAATAAAATTGAGCGCTATCATAGTCTATGGTAACATCTTCCAGCACATGGATATGTCCCCCTTGGATGGGTGCCGGTGTCAAGGCAATATCATCCCCCCCCTCAATGTATTGAAACCACTGAAATGAGCTCAGCGGCACAGTGGCAGTATCCACCATAGCCTTTAAATTACCATCTTGTCTCACGTAGACTCGTTGGGTCCTTTCGGTATCAATAGAATCCTGAGGGGCAATTGTGAAACTTTTTAAACCAGGTTGCGGAACAAAGTGATCAAAATGTAACTTATTATTGGAAGCATCAACCTCTAAATTCGGATTATTTCCAAAAGGTGAAATAGCATCAAAATGATTATTATTGAAGTAAAATCTTAAATTTACTCTCCCCGCCTCTGATAAATAGGAGGGCAAAGCTCCTGTAAATTCATTAAAAGATATGTACAAGTAGTCTAAGGACGTTAAGCCTCTCAGGTTGGGAAGTGGTGAATCCAGTAAATTATTGCGCAGATCTAAATAATATAAATTGGTAAATTCGGAAAAAAAAGCAGGCAACACACCATCTAGGTTATTATTGCTAAGGTCCAAGTACCTGAGATTACTTAGATGTCTAAATCTGCTTTGGATTGGCAATTCCAAACCATTATTACTCAAATCCAATGATTCGATGGTGACCGTATTGGCAGTACCTAGCCATCTGGGAATAGTAGTAATTCCATTTAGTGCCAGATCCAACAAGATTAAATTAGGAATGTTTTTAATATGTTCAGGAACGGGGTATAAATTGTTACCTTTAAGGTGTAGGCTTCTTAGCGTAGTAATACTTGTTATTGACTGAGGTAAATCGGTGAGGCCGCTGTTTTCCACCGAGAGAAGTTGCAGTGCCGGTAATTGGCCAACTATTTCCCATTGTGAAGTAACCAAATTTGGGTTGATGTTTAAATACAGGTCTTCTAAAGTGCTCAGATTGCTGAAATTGGAGGGTAACCCGGTAAGCTGGCAGTTATTCAGCCAAAGCCTTTTCAGATTTACATTATTTTGCAGGGTATTAACGATCGAGGACAACACGCTTACATTGGAATAATTATTATTTTTTAAACTTAAGTCTTCAAGATTCAATAGGTTATTGAATGTTGCAGGCAGGCTTTCAAAACCAATGTTTTCCAAATATAAAGTAGTGAGGTTTGGTAAATTAGCCAAAATATCCGGGAACTGACCTCCCGGTGAATACAGCGAATGGTTTTCGCTTAAATCCAATCTACGTAAAAGAGACAGGCCGGAAAGACCACCTGTAGATACCGAATTTACATTGATCCCACAGTTCCTTAAGTCGAGAACTTCTAAATTACCGAGCGTTGAAAAAGAGGTTGGAATTGACCCCGTCGCACTAAGGTCATTGTTAGAAATGTCCATGCTCCTCAAATTACTTAACGAACTGTAACTGGTTGGCAATGGGCCGGTTAATTTGTTGGTAGGGTCAGAACTACTTGCAAGATTGAGGGTTACAAGGCTGGATAAATTACCAATATGCGACGGAAAATTTCCTGAGAAACCATTATTGCGCAGGTTCAATGTTCCTAATTGCTGTAAAGCGCTCAAATCCGGAATGGTGCCGGTAATTGAATTACTTGCCATTGAAATACTTACCAGGGCGGTAAGGTTGTTCAATTCATTCGGAAGGGTACCACTCATCCCAACTCCATTCAAGGCGATGGAGGTAATGTCGCCATTAGCAATTTCAATCCCGTGTAAAGTTGTAACAGGGTAACTATCGATTTGACCTTGTGTCCATCGGAATTGCTCTGTCCAGGATGCCCCATTAGTTGCATTATAAATCGCTTGAAGGGCGGCTTTTTCAACATTGTCTGGTACGGTTCCCTGACCATAAACCGGATTGAGCATCCCAGCGATCATTGAAAATACACCGATGGGAAAAAGCAGTCTCATTATTTTAACTAAATAATTTTTCATCATTGGTTAGGTATCACAATTGTTTTATTATAGGTTTTTTCTATGCCGGGAATACTGGGGTCATTCAAGGCAGTCATATTGCCCGCATCCACTTCCAGTTGGTTCCGCCTTCCCGATCGAATGAGCATGGCGTCATACGAATCCTCTTCCAACACGCCTTCACTGTGTAAAAGATGAACCCCGTCTTCCTTTCCCAGGTAAACTGCCAGTACCAGCGGTTCTTTAAATTCACTATCACTTGAATACAAAAAGATCTCATCCCCGGGAAACAGGGCATTTTCGCCCATGACAGTTGAGAATTCATAGGTGGCCTGATCTTGTTCTGAAAGTCGCCGTACCGCTTCAACAGAAAATTGGACCCCTATATTTTTATAGGCCGCACCCATACCCTGGTACTGGGTAAAAGCCGGAATATTGTATTGGTAGACAGGTTCATCAAAGTTGTTGTTTACGGAAGTAAGAACAGGATTACCCGTCAACTTATTCCATTTCAAATGGGTGGTTTTAACAAATGATCCACCGTCATAAGCATCGACGCTTTCCAATATCCCCTTACGGAATATGACTTTACTGACTTTGGCATTACCGTCGTTCAAATTAAAATTCGCATTTTCATCGATCAGATCGGAGGTTACATCAGGATCCACCATTGGCATCATTTGCATGGCCGTCTTATGCTGAACATAGGCGTAATCATCGGTTTCATAATCTATTCGCATTTCGGCACCGGAGGGTAGTTGTATTTTACTCAAACTCCAGGAGGCGACATTGGCGTCGATCGTTGCCTTTTGCAGTGGATTTTGTTCAACATAAGGAAAATCTTTATTTTTTTCGTAGTTGTTCGGCGGATACGGTTTGTAGTTACCCCAACGGTCATAGGCAAGATTATCATACGATGGATTACTCTGATGATAGGTAAAAACATAGGGGTTGAATTGACCTTTTCTACTATTTCCATATTCAAACCAGACCTTTTTCAAGGTTAGTTTTCCTTCTCCCGACGGATTATTATATACTCCCTGACATAAAGAATAGTCATAGTGGAAATTAACAGTTTTGATGGTATAGTTATGTCCGGAAGCGCGGCTATACAATTTTATTTGTGAAAGGGATTTTAATGTTTTGCCCGTATCGTTACTGTCTTGCAGCTTTGTCGCTACGCCCCTGCCATCGTTCCTGTCCTGCAGGGTAAAGGTGGCTATGTGTGATTTGGTTTCGGCTTGTGTTAAATACCAAATATCTTTCTTGCCATAGACAAATTGTCCTTTATCATCTCTCGGATCGGTTTCCCAACCTTCAATGAAATGTGCCCGGGAGTAGGGATCCCTCCATTTATAGGGGTCTGCCTCCGAGGTCGTTTTCTGATAGGTGAATTTCACCCAATAGCCCAGGTCATCCTCGCTCACCCCATCTCCGGTTACGTCCACATAGTCAGGACCGACTATGGAGGTTAATAAGTAGGAATGAGCATAAGCGGGTATTTCTACGCGTTTAAGGTATTGATCTGTGTGGTCATACTTAGCATAGGGGGGATCTCCATTTTCACCACCACAGTTACCATTATCGCAAACATCTACCCGGGAAACATCTTCGGCTTGTTTGTCAGTGCTGTAAATGACATCTTCCCGATAGTTATTGTAGGCTGGAATGGCATAATTATATCTAAGTCCGCCGGGTGTAAGCGCTGTAAGCCCGGCCGGGTGGTGGCCAGGCAAGGTGGTGCGATCAAAATTCCGTAAAGTACCGTTATGGCCTTTATAAGTAACTTTGAACAAAGCATTCAGCGCGGTTCCATTAGCAGTCAATAGCTCATCATTAGTAATTGATTGAATCACCTGATTTCTCGGTTTCCTTTCACCGTTATCTTCATTTATTGCCGTAAGCGGTGCATTCCAGTTATTTCTTTCTAATGTTTGGCTTGCTTCAGGCTCAGAATTAGTTCCCTTTAATTGAACCCTGACCGCTTCATCACCACCTAATTTTTGAAGTGTTTCCATGCTTTCACTGGTTGGTTCGCCATGTACTTTAAAGTACCAGGGCTCATAAACTTTATTGACATTACTTTTGGTGAAAGCGCCTGCACCAGCCATGTCATTACGATCTGACCATTTTCCGGATTTGGACTCCGAATGATTTAATGTCAGGTTTACGCCGGCGTGAACTAATGTAGGTGCACCTTCTATCCCTGCAGATCCGCCTGTGGATTTGGAAACAGTTTCCGGATCGCGAACAATACCATAGTCATTTCTTTTAGGTCTGTACATCGCTCCGACACCTTGGCCAGTAACAGAATAAATATCATAGGTAAGTGAAGGAATCGCCAGATTAGGGGTTTCTTTACTCACTATGCCATCTTTTTCCCGGTTAAAATCAAGTACATCCCGGTCGGCAGTGGCAAATTGATAATTCATATAACCAAAGGCATTGGACTTTACCCTCTTTTGGTCTTCTTTAAGCCATTGCTCACTGTAAAAACCTTCGATGGTGGCATTTAGAAAAATTCCCCACCATGCCGATCCGGCTTTAAATTCGGCTGCAATACTCATATTTCGCATGGGCATACTTACCTGGGGCGTATATCCCTGTGCCAACAATGAAATTGAAGTCCCTAATATGATGGGTCTCGAAGTTAAAGGGCCTAAATCGTTTACATAAGAGAGGTTGACACTGTTTAAGCCCTGCTTTGAATTGTATCCGGCTCCTATACCAAAATCACCGATTTCAGTTCCCAAAGTCAAATTTGGATTAACGCCGATCCCTTCTTTAGGGTCGAGACTTACTCTTAAACCGATACCACCGGTCATACCCCTTCCCAGTGTCCTGCCAAAACCAGTGGAACCATCGATACTGTAGCCAAATCCCTTATAGTTGTTTTGTGATACACTAAGACCTAATCCCAGATTTGCCCCACCAAAAACCTCCACGTCAGCGTCAGCGGACAGACCGACTGTGACGCTGGGCTTAATTGACATTTTAGTATAGATTTCATCTCCTTTAAACTCATCGGGCAAGCCGCGCATTTGCCGGTTAATGGCTCCCGGGTTTAAGCTGAATCCAAGCCCTACCCAGCTTGCTTCCTGATCCATGGTAATACCCGATTGATAGGATAGGTTGAAGGGATATCCACCGTTGGGGCCGGGCAATTCAAAAAGTGGAATGTTATAGCTAAAATCACCGGTAAAGAGATCGACCATGTCCGAAACCCCGGCGGGCTGGAAGGACTGCATTTCAGGTTGACTGGGTCCGGAGGTAAGTGCGTAAGTAGCAGGAATCTGTGCCACTTGAAAAAACATCAGCAAAACAAAGAAGATAGCTAGCTGTTTTCTACTACGTCGTATCAATTTAATCATACTTCGAGATTTGGAATATTCGTTTTAGATACCTTTATTTTTATAGGAACACCACCAAACAGGGGTGAATCGATAATCAGTTGTGCTTCCTGATTTCCTTTGAATTTGTTTTCAAACGCCAACATAAAAGTTCTGCCGGATTTCAGGTCAATCGACCTTTCGAAATGGAAAAGAATGCAAGGAAGGGTTTCCTCTGCCTCCCTCAGATAAATATCATTTTGAAAGGTATAAGACAGATAATAGATCTTCCTTTGTTTGTCCGCCATACTTTCAATGCCATAATTAATAAAATCGGTAGCGCCATCACTCATGCCAATTTCCAATTTGTAATACTGGAGATCATCGGCCACTGTGGATGAAGGTGATTTTTCAGTGGCTTCACCGTTATATTGCCTTAACAATTGCAAGTATGCCGGGGGCTGGTATTGTAAATCAAAAAAATAATCCCCCACTTTCTTGTGGGCACGAAGATGGTTATCGTAGTCCTGTACCCAATCGATGTAATCGCTTTGGCTTAGATTACTTTGACAACCCACCCACCAAACTGTGGCAATTCCCAGTAAAAAAGTGCTGTACTTATTCATCACCTTCGTAACGTTTATTGCAATACTCGATTACCTCCTCAGTAATGTCACAGGCATCTCTGGCAAACATTAGATTTCCGGAACCCGTCGCTCCATAAATGAAGTTCAAATCGTTGGCATGCCCGTAATCGCTGATGTACTGGTTGATTTGTTTCCAGATTTCCACGGTATACTGATTTGACATATTTTCAAAAAAAACCTGAAGTCTTATCTTCTCTTGTTCCAGTCTGGAATCATCATAAAAACTGGCCAAAGAGTCTATACTTTTAGCCTGATCGGATCGTAGCGTTGCTAACCTTTCTTTCATGGATTTTGTTCCTTTAAAGCGGTTGAAAACAAGTTCATTGGTTATAAATACAGACTTTTTATGGTGATCAAGTCGATATACATATACGATCAGTGCTATTGCTATCAAAAAATTGAAGCAGATTAAAATACTTTTTATCATTGGCTTATTTACTATATCTAATTGAGAAAAAGTCCTGTAAAACCATGATAGGTTTTTACTAAAAAATGTATCACCTTTATTTCAATCAAAATCAGATACAGGCAGTATGCTTTGTTTTAATGGTTCTACAAAAATTGTATTTACACTATTTTTTTCTTCGGAACAGGTTAATTGAAGCATTTTCTGTTGCTCATTCCCACAAGCATCTACTACATGAAGCATTACAAAATATGCTGGCGTTACATCTACTTGAATGGCCGATGTTTTTCCCGGTGTTCTGATTTCCTCTGAAATTGGTTGATATAATAAATTTGTTCTGGCATCATTTAAAATGTACCAATTGACCGAATAGGGTGTCCTTCCATGGTTGATGTTACCATAAAATTCAATCAAATTACCTTCCGGGGAATCACATTTTAAACTTTGAGGATTGACTATGAGATCGATCAATATTTCATTTTCCACTCCCTCCATCAGTTTAAAGGCAGCTTCTACCTTATGGCCTAGTTCATCCTGGATTTTCATATGGTAAACCTGATTGTAATGGACAGGAATTATTTTCGATAGGTCGATATTGAAATAATTAGCCCCATAAACTTTCCCAAGCATAACTGTAGCCAATGGTTCCATTTTCCAATTCAATATCTGCAAAGGGATCTCTTTGGATTTACCATATTTATCATCGTATTGAAAGCTCAAAAGATGGTCATGAATTTCAAATACTTCGTTATCAGAAGCTTCGCAAATGTTAAAATAATAGGGTTGTTTATCCTTTTTATTATCTAAAAGCTGAGCAGGGCCCGCGAACGAAAAACCCACGAACAAAATGCATAAAATCCATTTCAGACTTTCCATATTTTTGCTTTGCATAAGGCTTGATTATTTTTTTGAATTCGAAATTTTGCTGATTCCTACTCTAAATACCCATGGCGAACTATTTTGAACTTCTTTCAATTGATCATTAAGATTATAAAGTAGACTTATATTCATCGCAAAAAGTCCCGAAGATGGTACAATTACACCACCACCGACTAAAAAAGAATGTCTGTCTACTGCCAGATTCTCCAGGTTCTCTACCTGTGGATTTAATATGTACTCCGCTTGTAAATAGCCTTTCCGATTAAGAAATTCCTGCTTGATAAATTGCCTCAAACCAAGGGAGCTTTGATAAGCGGTTCTTTTTTGTTCGTAAAATTGAATAATGGGCCCCATACCCACGGAAAAGTTATCGAACAGGTGCATCCCTACAGCTGGAGTCAGTTGCACAACTTTCTCCTCCGGATTAGCAACTCCGATAATGCCTTCAAAATAGGCCCTGTCCCAAAATTTCCCTTTTTCCTTTAGATTCAGCACCACATGATCATTTGAAAGGTACTTTTCTTTGAGGGCTATACGTTGCTCTTTTAAATTGATGGATTTGAGGCTGTCTATTTTTTCGAGGTATTCCGATGGTAATTGTTGCGCTGCAAGCTTTGGCAGTTGAGAAGCAAACTCCGGCGACAAATACTTATCGGAAAAATTGTCATGTATCCCCTCGATATGATTTCCCTCTGCAGGAATAGTAAAAAATTTGCGGTTAATCCGATTGATAAGCTCTTCCTCTGACACTCCCTGTTTAATGCCTGAAATCGGCATGTTATCGATACCTAAAGAGTCATAAAAATCCCTGATCATTCGCTCAGAAATAATTTTTTTTGATGACAATAAGGAATCAAGGGTTGGACTAAAAGATGACAATTTGGAAAGCTGATCCTTTTCTATCCACTGCTTCAGGCTATCTGCTTTTCCTTTTTCCCGGAGATTCCTAAAACTGTTGGAAAGGTTATTTTGGGAGAAGTTTTTTATGCTGTCTGTAGTTGTCTCAATGAGAAAACGTTCAATACTGTCGGCTTTTGGGATTTTGTTTCGCTCGTTCAGATAATCCTCAATCCAGGAAAGACTATCCTTCAGCTTACCTTTTTTTTCTTCAATAATACTCTCCGGTTGCTTCTGCGGAATGACTTCCTTCTTACCCTTGCCTTTTTCCACCGAAGTAGTTTGACCATAACCGGTATTACCCATAAAAAATACTAAAAAAAAGAAGTAAAAAGACCTACACATGCTGATTCTCCTATAGCTGTAGTGAAAAAAAATGTTTAAGACCGGTAGAAAGTTAGGAATGAAACAAAGGTAAAAAAATCGCTAACTGATATAAATATTACATGTTATTTATTTTATACATTTCACACAAAAATTCATGGTGTGCATTAGCAAAATAATCATAAATAACTTATTATTAGATATTTATATACAAAAATGATATTTACTTATGCACATAACATTTAATTACTAATCTACATCCGTGTAATATTTCAACCTTTTTATGCCTTTTTTAAAATTTTTATCACGCAACTAATATTTTGCCCATAAGTAGACCAAAAGGACTATTTGGGCAAAAGGAGGTGAAACAGATGGATAATAACGGCATTTAGCAAATAGCTTTTACCCGGCTTTCATGGTAAAACCCATCAAAAATTAACGTTTCTAGCCCGTATGGACACTTTTCCAAAATTAGCGTGTCAAACTCAGGAAAAAATGACAGAGGTAACATCCGGTTTCATTGATGCTATGCGTGTTCAATAAATTTCCCGAAGAGAGGTCTTTAACTGTTTGAAGATCTCTCTTCGGGAAATTTATTAGCTCATTGATCTAAAATTCACTTTCAATGTTACACCCCACATTCTGGGCTGGCTGAGTAGAAAAACGCGGGTAGCCCAGGTTCTGTATTTAACATCACTTAAATTTCGGCCCCAGAATGCCACCTCATAATTTCTGTACGACATTCCGAGCCTGGCATTGTAGAGATGATAGGGTGATTGTCGAACTACATTATCAAAATTGAAATAGTGCTCACCTGTATACCTGTGCTCGCCCCGTACAAAGACCGCAATACTTTTACCCAGTGGTTTTGTGTATTGTGCTGCTAAAAAAGAAGCAACAGGAGGGTTAAACAAAGGTTTATTCCCTGAAAAGTCGCGATTTTCCCCGTTAGAAAATACAACTAAATTTTCGTATTCCGCCCTGCTCAGGCTACCTGTCCATTGTATCCGAAGGTTTGGAAAAGGTAATGCCTCCAATTCCAGTTCCAAACCCAGATTATTCATATCACCCGTGTTGCGCGTTAAGAAAAAAGCATCTTCAATTACGTTCACCTGCTGATCACGCTGTTGTAAATAAAAACTGATAACGTTGAGTCGTAATTTGTTATTGAAAAAAGTACTCTTTACGCCTATTTCATAATTATCTGAGTATTCCGGGTCAAAAGGGATGTCATCGGCATCAGGGGCAAAAGCATTTAACCCTCCTGCTCTGAAACCCCTGGCATACTGTGCGTAAACCATGGTTGCTGTATTGAATTGATAGGCGAGGTTAACCTTTGGCGTGAAGGCATCAAAAGACGTTTCGAAATCGGTCAGCGGTTGGTTTGAAGACACCTCACCATCCGGCTGGATGGTTATTCTTTCCTGCGCCAGTTCCCTGACCTCATAATCATAGCGCAATCCGGGAGTAAAGGAAAGTTTATCGGTAAGCTGATAAGTAAGTTGGCCAAAAAAGGCAATGCCCCGGTTGTTGAATTCACTGTTTCTCCGGGTTGTAAATCCACCCCCCTCAGGTGTTCGAAAAGTAGCGTTTTCATTGCTGCCATCAGGTGCCACCCAACCAAAAGTACCTATTGTCCACGCCAACACCGACGACTTATTTTGAGCGGAAGAAACGCGAAACTCCTGGGTAAAAGTCCCGATATCCCAGTCGTTTTGCACCTTTCTCAAGTCAGCCCCCGTAAAGTCTACATCCAGCAATTCCGGGAATCCCCTTTCATAACGCTGATAAGCAGATATGGCATGAAAATTCACATGATCGCCGCTATAAGTCGCTTTGACCGAAGCATTGTAATTGTGCCGCCGTTCGATATTGGGCGAGTTTCGCGCAACGGTGTAAGGGTTGGCAAAAAGAAGGCTGTCTGATGTAACCCACGGATAGCTTCCCTGATCTTCATTTCGTTCATATCGCATATTCAGGGCAAAATCCCATTTTGGCGAAGCAATGTAAACCAGGTTTAATCCTGTGGAGATACTTTGAGGGCGATCAAAATCATCATCGGTAATGGTATTGGTATATACCCCGGACCGCTGATCAAAAAGTCCTGACACCCCCAGAAAAAGTTTGTTTTTAGCCAACGGAGTACGGTAACTGGCAGAATAACGCTGCTGCCCGAAGTTACCGAGCCCTATTTCCACAGTACCTTCAGCATTATTATCGGGCTTTTTAGTTACAATGTTGACTACACCGCCAAAGGCATTGCGGCCATACAATGTGCCCTGCGGCCCGCGTAATATTTCTATGCGTTCCACATTATTAAAAGTCATAGGTACAGAAAAAGATTCAAACTGATATACACCATCGATGTAAGTGGCTACAGCCGTTTGAGAATGAAGGCCCATGACTCCCCGGATGTTCATAAACAACGAACTGGTGCTTCCTCCATGCTCTACCGTCTGCAGGCTTGGCGCTAATGCGCTCATATCGCTGAATGACCATATGCGGTATTCTTCCAAATCTTTCGCCTCCAGTACCGAGACGGCCACTGGTGTACGCTGCAATTCCGTTTCTTTCTTCTCAGCCGTTATTACTACCTGATCCAGAGATTTAATGCTTGGTGGCAGGTTGACAGTCAGGCTGGCTTCCTGTCCCTTTTGCACGGTCAGGTTTTCTATCCTTGTAGCATAGCCGACAGCGCTAAAGGACAACTGGTATTTTCCCGGTTTAAGATCGAGATTAAAGTAGCCTAGTTCGTCGGCCTGGGTACCCTTTGTGCTATTTAAAACAGCAATTGAAGCAAAAGGAATTCCTTCTCCCTCGTTGGATTTAACCATGCCCGTAACATTTTGTCCATGGACAGTGGCGCTCAAAGCCAGGGCAATGAGCCAAATAATATTTTTTTTCATCTAAGTTTAGTTTTAAGACACATATTGAAAGGAACCAATTGTTGATTCCGGTAAATTTGAAGCGGTGTGTCTTAAACTTTGGGAGGCGGTATGGGCACTTTCAGCGTAAGAGAGTGATAATGTTCTGCGTTATAGCCGGAAACAGAATTTTCACACGCTGTCGAGAACAAATGCCAGTCGGTTTTGAGTAACTCAAAATACAATGGGAACAGCACTAAAATCGTAGCAATACCTTTGGCATCTCTATGCTCTTCCGGACTGTCTACAATAGAAAGTTGCTCTGATAAATAACACCTGGCATTACACTTTGTAATAGTTTGGTCTTTGTTCACACAAAACCGGTCTATTATTTGCTCCAAATTTAAAATATAGTAGGCGGTGAATCCCAATTGATAAAGAGGTCCGTAAGTAACACAAAGCAAAAGAGTGATTGCAACAAGTTTTTTCACATTGATTACACAGTCTTATTCATATTTAGCACAATGATCATCTATCATCAAAGGCAACCTCCCCTCCGGTTTACAATATGTTGTCCGGCTTCCATTGTCACCGTTGGCAACAGGAAATCACATTGCCAGCGCAAAGGTAAGGGAAATGAATCAATCTATCCAGGCTCTCTGCAAAATTCACGGTTGCATTTACCTACCCAAGCCTGATCAATCATTTCATAACGCACTTGGCTGAGGAAAAAGAACCCGACTTTGCTTCCCTTTTTATACCATTGTTAACTTCCCCTGGCATTTTCAAAAGTTTGGTATTACCTGGCCGCAGGCTTGTTGTATCAGGTGGCGCAGGTATGCACGTTGCCAGTTCCGGACAGATGATCATTTTCTATCCACTGCTTCAGACTATCTGATTTTTCTATCGCTGTATTGAAAAAAAAATGCGTGCTCATCTTCGCAGGGGCACGCGTTACCTCCGCTCAATGCGTGCTGGCTTTCATTATTTTCGAAAAAAACGTTGTGTAACACCCGCGGGACGCTTGCGCCATCCGGTTCTATGGTGTGACTCCCCCTTGAGGGCGGCAGGGGGGTGCCGGTCTTTAAAGCAAATAAAATTTGGGGCCAATCGAAACATAATACTTATCGGACAGCCCCAGTTAACATCCATTATTACTGCTCGGGAGGATAAACCTGCATGATCCCCACCGCGCTGGAGGCTTCGTAGGATTGAAAATCACCTTCAGGACATTTCACGGTATAGTCTCTATACATCAGGTTGCGAGTGACGTCCCTGTTTGACCAGGCCAAAGCAGCATTTTTTCTTAACCATGTTAAATATTGTCCATGCTCACCCTCCTCAATCAGCATATACAAATACCGGGCAAAAATAGCTTTGAGGACACCCTGTTCATTCCAATCTCCTTCAGCGGGCAGGATCCCGTTACTATCTGACATTTCTTTCCGGGTATATTCCGCCGCCAACCTGGCATCACTTAAATAAGACCCGCTTCCTGTCACGCTGTACAACATCACAGCCGCACCAATACATACACCCTGATTATAGGTATAGTCTTCAAATCCCGGGGGGTGATTCCCCACAATATGATCAGCAACGCGCCCTGTCGTTGATTCAAAGAGGTTCTTGCGGGACCAACTATAAATGTTCTTTGCTTTTGCCAGATAAGCATCTTCGCCTGTTATGTTGTATAAATACATAGCACCAATAACCGTAGGGTAATTGATACAGGCATTTTTGCCTTCTACTTTCCAGCTCCACAGCATGCCGCCATCTATCGGATCAAAAGCCTCTTCCCAGACAAAATTAAACCCGTCAATGGCTTTATCGAGATATTCCTGATCTGCTGTAATTTCATAGCCCCTGGCCAATGCTATTATCCACCACATCATATCGTCATAGATGAAATCGTTTACGGTTTTGACATCATGCCAATTAAAATTTGAATACGCATTGTTTCCTCCCTCATATACTTCCTTAAGCAAATCAAGATATTCCGGACTTTTCGTGCGAAGGTAAGCATCCATCACGATATCCCAAAATATAGCTTGTGTCCACCCTTCGGCCAGTTCAATTCGTTTGGTTGTGCGGTAATACAGCCTGGCATCCGTATCATAAAAATACTGGTTAAAAGCCTCAAACGCCTTGGTGGCATCTTCATCAGTATAAGGCGCTATTCCCTCATTATCAGGAATATGAGCCTCCGGTTCCCGCTTTTCATCAGGCTTATCGCTGCAACTTACACCCGCCAAAAGGCAAAAAATCAATGGGTAAATTTCTTTTGCAATCATGTTAATACTATTATTTATTGACTTCAAAATTTTGTTTTAAATGATTTAATTTCACCGGACCAGATCAATCTATCCTTAACCGCAATGCCAATTCAAAATTGCTGCCGGCATTTCCGTCATATTCTGTCGATTCTGTGGTAAACATTGAACTAAAAGCAACAAAGTTTTTTATCTCGGCACCCAGGCCGAACGTGGCACTCTTAGAAGTGTGATACATGGTGAAAAAATTCAGCTTTTCGTCTAAAAAGTTTATTTGCGCTCCGATATCTACGACTTCCTGATACTCCTTCACTTTCCGGTATAGTGCTTTGGGTCTTAAACTGATAGCATTCGTTCCCGCTCTCAACAAAATATGATAACTGGCCGCTACAAAAACAACAGGCTGTCTTAAAGAGGTAATCATATTTTCATTATGATCATAAATCAACGACCCCAGGTGTAATCCCGCAGCCTGAATGTTAAGATCTTTCATGGTGTATGACAGGCCAAAATCCCCATCCAATTGTATCCCGGTATCATTAAAATCTGCCACTACCGGATCTCCGGGATCTCCAATTATTTCATCAATATCGATACTTTCATCGACCGCCCCGAGAGACAGCCCGAAAGAAAGGTTTTTATCTTCGGCTAAGGAAATATGATATGAATAATTAGCCAGAAAGCGTGTTCCTTTCAATATTCCCATTTCTTGCCTGAATACGGCTATGCCCAGGCCTACACTTTTGCTGTAACCGTAATCTGCTGTTACATATTGCGTATTTGTTCCGGAACTCATGCTACTGGCCCTTTGCTGATATGAAAGCGTGATTTTAAGGTTTTCCTCGACGCCCGACATAGCAGGATTAAAGGCAAACTGATTGAGAAAATATACAGATCCTGACGGACTTAACTGAGCATATCCTTTCTGGGCAGAAAATAGCGGAAGCAGGCCTATGATTACCCACCTGAAACCGCTTCTGAAAATAGATGTATAGTCAATGTGTTGCATTTTTTTACCGATTAATTGTGAAGAATTGTTAATGTGCCCTTAACGATTGGAATGCCAGAGCCTAAATCGATTATGTAATAATAAGTTCCTGATGACAATATGCTTCCCTGGAATGTACCGTCCCAGCTATTATCATAATCTTCGCGGTCAAATACGACACGGCCTTCCAGGTCATACACCCTGACATGATTTCCCGGATAGGTATTGATATTCCATACTACCCAGGTATCATTTTTTGTATCGCCATTTGGCGTAAGAATATTGCTCGATTCAATGAGATAGGGGCTGCCTTCCATCTGCACAACTGATGTTGCATCCTTCGTGCAACCTTCCGATGTACTGGCCCATACAACATATACATAATTCTGATTCGGTTTTATGGTGATGGTTTCACCATTCAGGTCACTTAAAATTCCGGGGCCTTCCTCCCATTGGTAGTTATAATCTCCCTCACCTGTTACCGTCAACGCGATAATATCACCGCGGGATACTTTCTCGGAGGTATAATTTCCTGTAATTTCAATGCCTAACTCATAAGCAATCACCTTAAACTCCCTGCTAAAACTATCCGTGCCGCCATTCAATGTGCCGCCATCATCAGTTACAGTTACAGTCACATTTGCCTCTCCTATGATCCCTTCGTTAAGCTTATAAGTAATTTCCGCTTTTCCTTCTTTCACTTCACTTGCAGAAAGGTTACTGAACAGACTGCCATTGTCGGTTATAACCGATAAACTTAGCTTCTGATACGTTTCAGGGCCAGGCGTCAACCCTTCTACGGTAATGGTATAAGCATCCGTGTAATTACAGCTTTTCCGGTCCATTAATTCAGCCATGGTTGGTTCCTGATTAGCCCCCAATGTAGTTACCTGCACAACCGGGGTATAGGGAACCTCTTGGTCTGAACCAAGACTGTAGTCATTAAACGGTCTGACCCGGTAATAGTACATGGTCGCAACTCGCGCTTCATTATCGGTATACGAAGTAACATTTTCTCCCACCGAAGCTACCACTGTGAACTCCTCACCATCCGGAGAGCGCTCAAGATCATAACCTTTTTCATTATAGGCATTGTCTGTCCAGCTCAATGCTACCTCAGTTTCCGATAAGGGTGATGCCATCAAAGATTCAGCCGGGAGGGGAAGCTTTTCATCATAAATAGTAGTGGCTTCTACCATGTTTGAATAAATAGAATTTCCCGAAGAACTGATCGCCCTGACTTTGTAATAATAAGTGGTTAACAAATTCAGGCTGTTTTCTGTAAAAACGCTTACATCTGCTTCCACTGTATCAATGGCTGTAAACGAACTCCCATCTGTGGATTTTGCTATTTCATAACCGGATTCATTGTTTGCCACATCATCCCAACTGATAGAAATGGCGTATTCGGTCACCTCGGTAACTGTTAAATTGGCCGGTACGGCAGGTGCGTTCAAAGGTATCCCGAAGATTTGCCACTCAGCCATCTGATAAGCATCCGATCCATGATTTTCGGTCATGTTCAGGCGGTAATATTGATATAAATCACTATTGACAAAGGTGAAAGAGCGTTCCTGAAAGCGGGATGGAAAGCTTTGATTGGTCCGGGTATCAAGTATGACCCAGTTTAGTCCGTCGTTTGAACCCTCGAACGTCCAGTCTTTAGGGTCTCTTGACGGAGCATCATTCGCTGAAGTAATACTGTACTTGGTCACCAGATGGGTTGAAAAAGCAGATTTAGATTCATACTGAGTCCATAATGTGGGCGTGAATCCAACTAAAAACTTAGTATTTATATCGTTATCAATAAACTTCGGGGAGTTTTCATTTTCGTTATCATTTTCCTTGGAAACGGTTAATGTCCCTCCATCATCTGTGATATCGATAAAGGCACCACTATAATCCAAGGTAGTAACTTCGACTACCGGAGTAAAGTCAGATGTGCCGAAGGAATTGTAACTGCGAATCCGATAATAATAGGTTGTGCCCTGACTGAGATCATTATCGTAATAACTCGTTACATTGGTATTGAAATCAGCAATCTTCTGGAAAGTGATATTATCAAGGGATCTTTCGAGTTGGAAGCCCTTTTCCACCATACTGTTATCCTCCCAGGTCAGGAATATTTCATTCCCGGCCGAAGAAACAGCACTGAGGTTGGCAGGTGCTTCCGGTGCCTTTGCCTCCAGCAATCGCCACTCTCCCAGTTGAAAAGTACCTGAACCATTCAATGCGGTGATGTATAAACGATAATACGCGTAAGCTATGCTGTTCTCAATTTCAAATGCAGTCGTATTAAACCTCCCGCCCAGTTGCCTATTGGCACGGGTATCCAAAACCGTCCAGTCTGTACCGTTAGGTGAACCTTCCAAAGTCCAGTCTTTGGGATCTCTTTCGGGGGCGTCATTACCGGTTGTGAGGGTATATATACCCACTACTGCGGGTGTATTGAGCTGAAACTGTATCCACTGCAAATTATCATCGGGAAAATCCGAAAGGAATTTTGTGTTGATATCATTATCAATCACTTTGTTCGATCCTTCTGCAGCATCGCTACCGCCGCCATTTTCCACACGCACCGTAAGCGTACCTCCGGTTGCTGTAATATCCTGCGAGAAACCACGTAATGCTGCTACCGTGAAACCAGTAACACTCATAGTAATATATATTATATGTTTATAAATTTTCATTGCATTTAAAACCTAATTAAAAAAATTAAACTGCCAGGGTATGGCATGTAAAATCAGGGTACTCCTTACCAGCCTGAATTCTGCACCAGTTTTTGGTTTGTATTGATTTCGTCCTGGGGAATGGGCCACAGATAGTGACGTTTTTCAAATATGCGATTTTCGAATTGAACTTGCTGATAAAAATCTTCGATAGCAGGAGCATTAATATCCAATGCCATCATCGGGCCGTTGAACACCTCTTCGGCAATTTTCCATCTTCGGGCATCGAAATAACGTACGTTCTCAAATGCCAGTTCCACTCTTCTTTCTTTCCTGATAGCTTCCCGCATGGCAGCTTCATTGTCAGGAGCCTCCAACTCTGCGGAGCCATATTCCGGGATACCTGCCCTGTTCCTGATCAGGTTAAGGTACTTCAGGATATCCGGATTGCCCGGAGATGATTCATTAAGGGCCTCTGCGTAATCCAGGTAAATTTCTGCAAGGCGCAATATGCTGTTTGACCTGTTTCCACTTGACCAGTCGCCAAGCCCCATATTCTTCCTGACAATGTACCCTGTTGGAGAGTAATCATTTCCTCCCGCTTTTCTTCCCGAATTACCTTCAAACCAGGTCCGGGTGATGATATCACCTGTATTCCGGTTGAGCCATAGTGTATTATCATAAGTAATATTTGTGTAAAACCGCGGCTCCCGGTCTACCCATTGATTGAATGTTTCCCGTTCCATGAAATCATAGGGCGTCCGGAAACTGGAAAATCCTGATTCTTCATATCCTGATTGTGGATCGTCAATCGACCTGCCATTTGCCATAAAATAAGCATCTACCATAGCTTGCGTAGCGCCCAGTCCGCCACTGCCCCTGACTTCACCGACGCTACCCGAATGAAAGGGCGTCATTTCATATTGCCTCGATCCAATATCGGCAAAGGGACGAGCGATAATTATTTCTTCATTCCACTCATCAAGCATAACATCTCTGGTTGACAAATACGGATCAAACTGTCCGTCGCTGTTACTTTTTCTATAGAGATCAAAGGTACCCGGCACAAATTCGGTCATGAATTGCCGGTAGGATTCTGCTGCAACGCTCCATTTGTTTTCATCATAAGTCTGACTGATTAAATGTTTACCATCCGCATTCATCAGATCGGCATAGTCTGTATTTCCGTTAAACAATGGGCTGGCTGCCAATAGTAAAACCTGCGATCTGATAGCCATAGCATAGGGCCTGTTGATTCTCCCATAGGCATCATTATTGGCAGGAACATTGGGCAGGTCAAGCATCGCTTCATCGAATTCGCTGACAATATATTCAACACAGGCATCAAATGTACTCCTGGGAAGATGGATTTCCTCCACCGGCGCATCAGGCGGAAGGGGTGTTTCCCCTACAAGCACCACAGGACCAAATAAACGGATAAGGTGATAGTAAAAAATCGCCCGCAAGGCCCGCGCTTCGGCATGATATTGAATGGCTAATTGAGGAACACAATCCTGGCATTCATTTACATGCTCCATGAAATAACTTGCATTGCGGATTCCCCGGTAATAATTAGTCCACTTATCATTGACAAATCCCGTTGTCGGATTCCAGGTTCCGATGTTTATATCATTGCTCGACACAAATGACCATACATATTCTGCTTCATCGGACCCACCGGTCCATGGCCCTGCATTGTTGGCCAGATGCCTTTGCGATAACTCATCAGGAAGCACAGAATAGACATTGGCCAGGTATTGCTCTACCGTAACCTGGTTTGCAAAAGTCTGCTCCAGGGTGAGCCTGTCATCGGGTACCTGTTCCAGGTAATCACTACATGAAGCACTAACCAGGGTAATGACAACCGTTGTTAACAGAAATTTTATTCTCATTGCTTTCATGTCATTTAAAATTGAAGATTAATACCCATTGAATAGATGGTGCTATTGGGATATCGTGCACCATTAGAAGTGAAAAGTTCGGGATCCCAGATATCGAATTGGCTGAAAGTAAGAAGGTTTACACCTCTCATATATATACGTGCACTTTTCATGCTCAGCACCTTTGCAATATGTTGGGGTAAAGTATAACCCAGCTCGGCTGTTTTAAGCCTCAGAAAGTCAATGTCCCTGAGCCACCAGGTACTTGTCTGGGTATTATTATTCTGGCCTATGGCAGAAGAACCGTAGGACAATCTGGGATACATAGCATTGGGATCCGGATTTTCTTCTGTCCACCGGTCCAGTGCTACCTGATATAAGTTGGCTCCACCACCGTCGCCTCTGAATGGAATTATGCCGGTGCCACTCAGGATGATATCTGCCTCAGACTGGCCCTGGAAGAATAAACTCATATCAAAATTCCGATAGCTTAAACTGATGCCAAAACCATAGGTAAGTGCAGGAACATCGCCCTGCCCAATCTGAACCTCATCATAGGCATCGATACGACCATCTTCATTGAGATCCTTGTATTTGATATCTCCGGGCATTATTTCACCAAATTGCTCTGCAAAACCTCCGTCTTCGGGAGTAATGTATCCATCACCGTTGCTATCATCCTCAAAAGTAAATAGCCTTTCAGCTATAAATCCGTAACGCGCCAGTACCGGGTCACCCCTGCGTTCCATCCATGGATATTGTTGCTCCGGCTGACCATTCTCCAATATTTTATTTCTGTTATATGAAAAAGTTGCCCTGACGCCTATTATTAATTCTTTAAAACTTTTATCAAAATTGACCGAACCATCAAATCCTTTGTTTTCAACAATACCGATGTTACCAAAAGGATCAGCATTCAGGCCGATGTAATTCGGTATGTCAGCCCTTCCTAAAAAAGCCCCTTCGGTATATTCCTTAAATACATCAAAGATTATCCCCAGACGATAATTGAACATGTTGATTTCTATTCCCAAATCCTGCTTACGGGCATCTGCCCAGGTGACATCTACCGCATAAGAATTTTCAAAAATTCCATCATGTCTGATCCTGTCCCTTCCAAAGCTATACCCGCGATTCTGATCTTTGATCACCTCTCCTATATAGGCAAACCTGCCTGCTCCCGAAGCAGACCCTACTTTACCATCTGTATATCTGATTTTAAGAAAATCTATCACTTTGGTAAGCGGTTGAAAGAATTTCTCATTGGAAATTGCCCAACCCACGCCAAAGGCCGGAAAGAATCCATATCTGTTGGAGGGCGCAAAATTCTCAGAACCATTATAGCCCGCATTAAACTCAATAAAGTACCGATCATCATAAGCATAGGTGATTCTCCCGGCTAATCCCTGGTTTCTGAAGGGTATGGATTCCGTAAAATTTTCTGCAAATGCATTTAAATAGTCTGTTTTGTTAAACAACAGTAATCCTCCTACCCGATGCTTTTCAAAAGCCCTGTCGTAATTAAAGGAGGCTTCCAGATAAAACCGCCTGTTTCCACCGTTGGTACGGGAATAATCCAAAAAGTTTTGTCCCTGAAAAGTAGGTACCGTACCCAAATTCAAGGTCCCGTCGGGGTTCCTTGGGTTATTTACATCTACAATCCAGGTATCTTCACGTTTTCTCCGTAGAATATTGTGTTCGTTATAAGCATCGAAAGCAAACATGGCCGTGGCAGAAAGCCCTTCGGTTAAATCGTCTAAGTCTTGTGTTACCCGGAGGTTTGAATACAACTGGTTGCGGTCATGATTTTGATACCCTCTGAGTGTGGCATCGGCGTAGGGATTTCTCATACCTCCATTCGGGCTTCTTCCGGGCACAAATCCTCCGGGATACATAACCGGATACTCTACCGGGCTTATCTCAAGCGCGCCATTGAATATGGTATTGGCCGATTCTCCGGGATAATTACCTTTGGACAAGTAACCCTGAATTCCCAGATCCACCTTAGTACTAGGCGTCAGATCCATCGTAACATTAGTGGTTACATTATACCTGGTAAAGCGGGCTTTCGAGTCATATTGCGCCAGGGCATCGGTGTTGTATAAACCTGTTTCATCGTAATAGCCCAATGACACATAATACTTTGAAGTAGCTGAACCGCCATGTACATTCAGGCTGGCCTGTCGATTGTATCCGTAATCCCTGAACACTTCGTCCATCCAATTGACATCAGGATAGACAAAAGGGTCGTACTTACTGGCTGTTTTTTCAATAATCTCCTGGCTATACCGTGGCGCTTCCCCCCTGGTAGTAAGCGCTTCATTGGATAATTGCATATAATCGACACCGCCGAGTAGTTCGGGTGTTTGCGTAAAACGGGTAATCCCCTGGTTAAAATCAAATATAATCTCTGGTTTCCCTTCTTTTCCTCTTTTAGTGTTTATCAGGATCACGCCATTGGCTCCTCTGACCCCGTATACCGCCGTTGCCGAGGCATCTTTTAAAATACTGAATGACTCGATATCCTGGGGATCGATATTATTCATGGATCGTTCCACACCATCCACAAGTATCAACGGGCTGCTAACTCCGCTCATCGTGGAGATACCTCTGATCCATATATCTGCTCCGTCATAACCCGGTTCTCCGGATCTCTGGACACCGGTTATGCCGGCAAGACGCCCTGCCAGCATCGTGCTGATATCTGCTACGGGATGGTCGAGTTCACGGGCAGGAATACTGGATTGCGCACCGGTAAAGCTGATCTTGCGCTGCTCACCGAAACCCACTACAATGATGTCTTCAAGTGCCTGGACATCCGGCAACATCTGGATATTGATCTCGGTCCTGTCTTTAACCGCTATCTCTTCGCGTTGGTAACCTAAAAATGAGAAAATAAGTATGGCATTTCCATCGACTACTTCCATTTGATAATTGCCTTGTGCGTCTGTGATCAGACCATTGGTGGTACCTTTTTCCAAAATGGATACCCCCGGCAGCACTTCACCATTTTCATCGGTCACTTTCCCGGTGACCATGTGTTGAAGCTGCCCTCCTTGCAGGTTTGCCTTTTCTTCCCGTACTGCATACTTATGTTGTGAACTTCGCGGTTTCACATGAATGGTGAGCCCCACCCGTCTGAAAGCAACACCAGCCTGATAAGCTATTTTTCTTAGCAATTTTTCCATGTTCTGCTTTTCCGCAGGAAGCGTGACTAATTTATCGGGAAGTTCATCCTCCAAATAGGCAAAAGTAAAGCTGGTAAGTTCTTCTATTCTGTTAAAAACCTGATTCAGCGTGGCGTTTTCCGATTCAAAGAAAATCTCTATTTTCTTCAGATTTTTGTTTTGTGCTTCAATGTCATAGGATATGGCCAGGGTATAAAAAGAAAGCTGAAAGATTATACAGTAGAGAGCACATTTGGACATCTGCACTATTATTTTTTGTAGTTTTGTACTCATAAAAGTGGTTTTTGGTAATTGATTTATCAAAAGCGCTTAGAACCCTGATCAGTTGGGCAAACATTTGGCGATGGAACTCAACTGGTCAGGTTTATTGTAACAAGGTTAACTTGTATTATAAAATCGGCGATAATTGTACATAATTTTAGTCATTTGGTGATTACTTAGTTATTTGATGATTACTTTTTTATGGTCGATATTGTATTCAAAGTCATAAACAAAAGAGAGCCCTCGCAATACAGACTCCAGCGTCGGGTTATTGTATTTACCTGTAAAGTATTTATCTTCAGCAATGACCTTATCCAGTTGGGTGTCTACGCCATACCATCTCTCGAGTTCGGAAAGTATCGTATGGATGTTATCATTCTTAAAAACCAGGAAGTTATCTTTCCAGGCCAGTTCTTTATCCCAATCGAAATTTTGAACTTTCATTACTCCGGTCTCCCGGGCATGCGTGAGCATCTGCCCGGGTACCAGGTCAATTGCTTCAGACGAATCAGTGGATGCTTTTACACGTACTTTACCAGTAGCCACCGCAATAGATGTATGATCCTTGTTTAGCGCATAGGTGTCAATGTTAAAAGACGTACCCAATACTTCTACATGTAAACCTGCTATGTGTATAATAAATGGTTTTTTGGGATTTTCAGCCACTTCAAAAAATGCTTCCCCCATCAAAGTCACCTCTCTTTGCGCTGCTTCGAATTTATCGGGTGTGATTAGCTTGCTACTGGCATTGAGCTTTACTTTAGTACCGTCCGGTAGCGTAATAGCAACTTTCTGCCCATCCAAACTGATCTTCTCAATTAAATGGGGTATTTCGGCCTTTTCCTCCAAATAATTGTTTCGGGCTATTTCATAGAACAGGATTCCACAACAGGCAACAAGGAGCCATATAGCTACCTTCTTCCATCCTTTTATCCCTGATGAAACTGGTTGATGCACTTTAATCTCAGACCGGGCTTTGGCCAGGATACGCTCTTTGACACGGGTTTTCATGCTACCATCAAACTGATCTTTTCGACTTAGAAAGGCAAGCTTGAGCTGATTGTAGGCAATACGGTTTTTAACATCCGCCCTGAGCCAATGATCCAGTTTTACTTTTTCCTGTTCAGTCAGGCTTTCACCCGTAAGTTGCTTCAATATAATCTTATCCATAATCCATATCCTGAAATCGTAACCGATTGTGTAATGGTTATAGTAAGAGTCAAATTAACATGCTCAGGACTAGCCGAATTGCAAATATTTCATCTCTTTTAATAAAAAAAGCGAAAAAATGAGTTTTTTTTAAAGAATAGCCTGTTTTATTGAAATAAACATACCAACGCTATCATCAAAGCGGTCATGGTACGGATAGAGGGCGAAAATCTGATGACGGAAGGCTCTGAAAAATGCTGCTCTATTCTTTCACGAATTTTGGTCAGGGCAGCGATCACGTGATTTTTGACGGTATTAGGTGAAATATTGAGTTGCTCGGCCACCACATTATGTTTCATGTGTTGTTCCCGCACCATTTGGTAGACAAGCTGGCACTGTGGCGGCAATTGCTGAATAACGTTTTCTACGAAGGCCTCCAATTCCTTTCCTATCATTAAATCTTCCGGGTTAACATCCTGTACCGAACTCTTCATGTGATCGTACTGGAATGTATCGAAAGAAGCCGGGTTTAAAGAAACCAAACGAATAGCCTGATTACGTACGGAGGCAAATAGATAAGATCGTAAGTCCCGAATCCCGGACAGACCTTTGTTTGATCTCAACAAATTATAAAATACCTCCGATACGGTCTCTTCAGCATACCGCTGAGAATTTGTGAGCACTAACGCATAGGCAAAAAGACGGTCAAAGTAACATTCGTAAATGTCCGCAAATAATTTTTGTTGGTCAGTATGTAACGGACGAACTTTCAATTCAAGATTAGTTATGCACCATGTTACTGTTTTAGTTTTTACAAGAAAGTAAAAATAAATTAACATTACAATGATTTCAACCGTTTTAGATAGCTGTAGCTTGAAGATTTGCCTCAGACAATAGCACCGGCGCCCTATCCAATCCCGGTGATGATTCAGGAAACAGAACAGCAATGAAATAATTAATCTCGATGCATTAACAAATGCAGGGTTTAGTCATCGATCGTCTACTTTTGATTTTATCAGACCTCAGCCACAGATTAAAGCTTGTTTTTGAGAAGGCCGGTTGGCTTTACTGGCTTCCTACAATAGTACCTTCTTTTTATGGGGGGTAAAAGCTTTTTTGACGAAGCTTAAGATTAACCTTGTCGAACCCCATATTTTCTTTACCTAAAAATTCAGTTCACAGGATTCTACCCATACGGTGATTGGAACTGTTGCCGTGGAAAGGGGTAAGCAACAATAGTGGTGATATAGGTACCATTGGTATTTAACATCCAGGTCCCTTTTCCTATTTCACCTTCGGTCTTTAACTCAAAAGTCATATCCTCTTTCAAATTAATATAATCTCCCTGTTCTATTTTGGGAACTTTATAGTAGTCTTCTTCATCTGCATATTTATCCAGATGCCAGGTATTTAATAAATCATTTCTATCAATTTTTTGAGCATAAACTCCATGCATTGAAAAAAATACCGATACAATGAACAGGCAAGCTGTTTTTATATTGTTTGTCATATTTTTTTGGTTATAAATTTTGCCCTGGCCCATATAATTGGTAGTGACACTCGCACCAAAGCTTCGGTGTTACCATATGAGAAATAAACCGGCGACCCTCGAACCGTCCAACATTTACTCAATTGCGGGCATTTTTCAATCTGTAATTTTATCAACTGTCTCTTTGGCCGCCTGCGTGGCTGCTTGCACGCTTCCCCAATCATCACCGGAAGTATAAGCTTCTCCTGCAAAATAGATTTTATCCGCAACCGGTTTAGAGAGTGTTCTTACCGTCTTCCAGTCTTCATAGTCATTGAGGTAAGCCCCTTGTATGCAGGGTTCTTTCGACCAATCCTGAACGATGTGATCGATGTAATTGGGTGTGGCTCGATTTGAAAAAATCTTATCCAACTCATTCAGAATGTAATTTTTCAAATCGTCATCATCGAATGATGTGTAGTTTTTTGCGGGTGTACCTACAGCAAACAAACCCAATATGTTTTTATCAGTATGCTGACCGTATGCTGCATCGAAATAGGAAACCTGACCATCTGTTTCAGGAGTTATTTTGAAATCTATGTAAGTCGGGTAAAATCTTTCGGAAAACGCTAAGAAAACTTTAATCCCGTCCCAAACCACAGCGTTATCTATGGCTTTTAATTTGTTTTTGGGTAACGGTGGGGTGAATTTGACAGTACCATTTTGAATTATTTTTAGTGGCACCGTTACAATTACTTTATCTGCCGTGTATACTTCACTTTCCGCGCTGACCATTACCTTACTGCCTGTGTAATCGACAGTATTTACAGCCGCATTACAGACAATATCCTGAGATATGGAAGGGACAATATGTTCGTCAAAAAAATCGAACCAGGTGCTATTCACAAATTTTCTATAATTAAGGGAACCCAGATCACTTAATAATAACTTGTTATTTTTCCAAATACCATATTCATCATTTTGGTTGTATCCAACAGTATTGACATCCACAGAAACCGCATCGTCGTTAACAATCTTATCAAAAATACTAGTGCTAACGGTCAGCCATTCAGCCCCTAACGGAATCGGGAAGTCTGCAAAGTCATCTGTCTTTTTTATTCTCCCTCCGTAACCCGGGCTAGCTTCCAGTATTTTGAAATCAATCCCTTTTTGCTTCAGTAAATACCCGGCCGAAAGCCCTGCAGCTCCGGCACCAATTACAAGAACCGTGGTTGAAGAAGTACGATCAGAAATATGGCGATTTGAATTACTATAGGCTGGAAAAGCAGATATATGCATTCCCAGAATTGAGGCTGCTTTTAAAAATTCTTTTTCAAAGAGTACGTCACCACCTTCCCCTGGTTTGTGTGTCGATACCTCCGGACTTTTGTTTACTCATTCAAAGTTGATTCCCCATGAATCAAGAATGTATTATAAGAGAAAATTGCCTTGTGTTTCATACGCTATAACAACGACACATAAGCGTTTGTTAGCCATGATGTATGCTTTTATTTTCACATGCTGTTTTATACAGATACGACACTGGTTTCAGGTAATCGGTTGGCACGCCTGAGCGGATTAATGTAAGCTTTTTTTGGTTTGACCTATAGGAACACTACTTGAATTTTTCCGCTTCTTTGAGCAAAGTGAGTGAAGGTACTTGTCAATACCTTGACAATAGCCCTATTTTATCTTTAAATAATCCTACCCCCCTCTGGCGGTGCCCTTCAATCTACTGCGCTTTTCAGGTACATTTTTCGTAGAATCAAAATGATCTGCAAAAAAATAATTTCAGATCAAATTTTTCAAGTATAATGTAACAGTCCGGCCTTTTAAGAGCAGCCAAAAAAGACTGAGAAAATAGGGTTAAAAAACGATATTTTTCGAATCCTTCGTTATTTTTCTTCCTCAAAAAAATCAATTTCGGCAATAGCGGCCAGCCGGCTGCCTCCTGCTATTGCCTTGGCCTGTACGCTGATGTACCTGGTTTTTACAGGCCGGTTGAAATAATGCCTTCTCGGTGTTGGATCGTTAATCAGGTTACCAAATTCAAATGCTTCCCGGGCCATCCACTTTTGACCATCAGCACTGATTTGAATTTCGCCCTTTTCTATCATACCCAGGGCATTCTCTGTTTGTGGGGTATAGGCAAACCCTTTGAGCATATATTCTTTTCCCAGGTCAATTTCCAGATAATGCCGGCTGCCCTTTTGCTCTGATAACCAATAGGTATTGGCATCTGCATCGAAAGCTTTTGTTCCCTGGTGTTTATCTTGCGCTCCATTCGATGCAATCAATCTCCAGTCCTTTTTGATCACACCGAACAGGTTGGAGGCTACGCTGCCTTCCTGATTTTTAACAAATGCACATGCTTTGACTTCACCGGATGGCATCATGAATGGCGCTTCATAGCGCTTTGCGTTCTTAGTAGGTGTGGAGCCATCCAAGGTATACCTGATTTCAATGTCCCTGTTGATATTTCCGGCTATGTCTTCTCCATGGGGCTTCCATCGGAAAGTATGCTGCTTAGGTTGTATGCTAACCATTCCATGGATATCTCTTTTGATGGAAACCTGTGGTGGACGGGTTTTATAATAGTGGGCCGACACAGCGGAAATAGCCGGTTGCAGCCGGGATTCAAGTACCCGGATCCTGAATTTTTGGGAGGTAACTTCGGGAAAGCGAAGTATCCTTTTATAGCCTATATTGGTTCCCGATGCAATTTCTTTCCAATCATTATCTATCCAGGCATCCAGCACATGCTTTTCGACCCTTTCACTATGCGTGACGATAGCCTCCCGAATGACAAAACGGTTGATAGTAACGGGTTGGGGGGTGTTAAATTCTAAGGGCCTACTGTTGTCGGCTAATAATTCATAACTTTCCTGATTGCCGTCCAGTATATTTGCCGGCCCTTTTGCCTTGTCCAACAGATTTTTAGCATACGTTTCCTGTATACGCCGTCCAACCTCCTCCAAAACTTTAACATCCGCCTCAGAAAACCTGCCTTCCCGGTTTGGTGGGATGTTCAACAGAAAAATGCTATTTCCTCCAACCGACCTCTCGTAAATGTCAAAAACGTCATCTGCACTACGAACTTTTTGATCTACATCATCCCTGTAAAACCATCCCTCCCGTATCGAAGTATTCGTTTCTGCCATTTGATAATGGAGATATTTTCCCTGATAGAGCTCATCCCGGCTCCCCAGGGACGGGGCAGTGAGATCAGGGAAACTGTTTATTTCATTCGGATCGTCCTGATAGGGAATAATATTCCATTCGGTATCCCTGGTTTTCCCGGATTCGTTTCCACACCAGCGAACATCCTGCTTTCCGAATACAACAGCCTCAGGCGCCAACGTGCGAATAAGCGCTTTCCAGGCTTTGTAATTATAGGTTTGACCTCCTTTTCTTTTGGGATGGGCCCCGTCAAACCATACTTCATGAATGGGGCCGTACTCTGTAAGCAGCTCAAATAATTGGTTAAGAAAGTATTCGTTATAATCATCCACCACAAATGTAAAAGTGGTTTTATTTTCAAAGGGGCGGCCTGCAACCGGTCTCGGGATGATCCGCTCCGAAGGCTTGCTAAGGTTTCCATAAAGTCCTTCAGGGTTTTCTATTTGATACAGATCTGCGGGAGACAAGTAAACCCCCAGTTTTAATCCATACTTTTCGCATGATTGGGAAAGTTCCCTGAGTATATCACCTTGTCCGTTCCGGAAAGGGGAAGACATCACCCCATGCCGGGTGTAGCGGGTTTGCCACAGGCAAAAACCATCATGGTGTTTGACAGTAAGGATTACTAATTGCATGCCTGCGGCTTTCATGGCTTTGCACCATTGGTCCGTATCCAGGTTTTGTAAATTGAATACGGCGGGATCCTCCATTCCCGATCCCCATTCCATTCTGGTAAAAGTATTGGGCCCGAAATGTATAAAGGCAATGAATTCGTTTTTTAAAGCCGCATATTGGTTAGGTGTCGGTACCACATGGGCCGCCTTGATAATGATGGAATCTTTGGAATCAGTATCAGTGATTTTTATGGTGCTGGCAGTAGGGATCAACAAACCGTCGCTCCTGGAGCAGGAAATAAAAGTGATCAGCAATAAACTGTAAAAAATGGCTTTTTTTGTCAATGCTTTCATTGTTTTCATGTTTTTAATCATGGAATCTTTGCAGAAACGGGTTCCAATATTTGAAGTCTGTTCCGGCCTTACATTTGTCGTTTTTAATTTGTTTATAGCAACTTCCTCAATCCTCCGTAGTGGTAAATACCACTTTGATACGCTCGTATGCCCATGGCAATCAGTAATACTATCACAGTATTTTATTCAATCAAATCTATGACATCCCAAAACAATATGCTACCGCATATTTGATGAAAAGTGATGAAATCTTAACACCTGGTACAAGTCCTTCAACAGCTACTTTACTTCCCAATTATGGGTTGGTAAAATCCGTATTTGTAAAATATGCAGATATTATTTTACACCGGTCATCTTAAAGGCGAAGGCATAGTAATCTGTTTCACTGAAATGACCGGGGTCAAATTCAGGCATGGAGACTATTATATTATTGCCTGATTTCACATAGGTCAACTTCTGACCGGTAGCAAGTAAAGTTATTATGGAACGCTTATTCAATTTAATATCTTTTATGATGAGTTCCTTACCTGGCCATTTTGGACTGATCGCATATACATTATCTCCTTTAGATGTGAAAAAAAGCTCCTTAACAGCCTTTCCGGGTTGTTGATCGATGGTTTGCTTCAGTATATAATCACCTTCCACATAAGCATATCCGGCTTTGACAAGGTCAAATTCCCGGCTTCCGGCAGACCATTGATATGACCTTTTCCACTTTCTGGTACCATAAATTGCTTCTCCGTTGGTTTCGAGCCACTTACCGATCTGTAACAGCCGCTCCTGCATGATAACCGGGATCTTACCAGCCGCGGTGGGGCCTACATTGATGCAAAGGTTACCTCCCTGGCTTACAATGTCGGCGAGCATAAGAACCAGCATTTGGGGGGAATTATAGTCCTCGATATCTTCATTTCGATTATACCCGAAAGACAAACCCATACCACGGACTTCTTCCCATGGTCTGGTAAAATTCACCTCTTCCCTTTGATATTCCGTGGTAAAATAGCCACCGTGTTTATGTCTCTGACCTTTTGCCCATCTGTCATTAATTACCACATGGTCCTTAACCGGCGATTCATTAAACAGCCAGGCCAATAGCTCTGTGCTTTTCCAGTAGGTGTCGTCTTTCTCCCACTCTCCATCGGCATATAAGAGATCCGGCTTATATTTGGTTACCAGATCCTTGAATTGCGGGTGGTAGTAGTCTGTTACAAATTTGTCCAACCCGGCCTGATACCATGGATGATACCATTCGTATAAAGAATAATAAAGCCCGGCTTTTAATCCGGCGTCTTTCATCGCTTTTATGTAGTCTCCTACTAAATCCCTTTTAGGGCCTGTTTCCACACTACTCCAAAGATATCCTCTTGATGCTGTGGCATGTTTATCCGGCCAAAGTGTAAAACCATCATGAAATTTGGAGGTCAGGATAACATACCTTGCGCCTGACTTTTGAAAAATTTGCGCCCATTTTTCCGGATCGTACAGTTCAGCCTTCCATAGTTTGGCGAAATCGATATAATTAAAATCCTCTCCATACGTTGATTTGTGAAAGTCCGGGATCTCCTGACCGGTAAATTTTCCATTACCGAAGATAGACCCACTTGTGAACCAGCGTAAATACCACTCCTGATAAGTCCCTTTGGGAGACCAGGAGGGCACAGAGTAAGGCCCCCAGGTAATAAAAACTCCAAATTTTGCATCTTCAAACCAACCGGCTATCGGACGACTATCTAATGACTCCCAATTCGCTGCATACTTTTTATTTTGTCCGTATGAGCCTGTTATACTCAGTATGGCCACTAAAGCAAATAGTATCTTAAAGCTTTTTTTATTTTTCATCTTTCAATTTGATTGCTATCTTCCTTAATTCATTGCACAAGTACGGAAAGTTAACAAGGTTTGGTTATTTTCAAAACCAGTAAAGCAGGTTTCTTATTTGAATGTCATTTTCAGTGAATCCGGCGTCCATTTTTACGTCCGAAACTTCAAAACATTGTTGTCTTTAAATACTATCTTTTCTGAAGTTGTGTTCACAACCCCAAATTTGGTATTGAAGAACAACTAAAAAGGCTGGCGATATAATTTTTGCCAGCCTTTCTCTTGGAGACTTTTGAGACGGCCTCCGTTAAAATGAAATAGGTACTGTAATCGGCTGTTTTTAATCTAAGCCGACGGAAATTCCCTATAAAAAACTAATCCCATCCCTCGTTTTGTACTAAAACGCCTTCGCTTAACTGAATTTGCTGAATCGGCAAGGGAAAAAGATAGTTCCGTTCCGCAAATTGGCGATCAGCCCTGCTTTCCACCAATTTAAAGCCTTCTGCATCCGAAGGAAATGACTGGCTAATGCCTTCAAATTGTTCATCCCATGCGCCACCTCCTATGTTCACGCCCCTGATATCCTCATTCAATTCTTTGACGGCCGTTTTCCAACGTTTCAAGTCATTGAGCCGGTGATTGTCATAGGCAAGCTCTACGGTGCGTTCCCTCCGTATTTCCGACAGCATATCCAAACCGTGGGCATTGACCAGTGCATTGGTCAGGCTGGCGACGCCTCCCCGTGCCCTGAGCAGGTTTATCGTAGCATCCAGGTCGCTGTCGGAAATGATCCCGTTTCTTTCAAAAAGCGCCTCGGCCAGGTTTAAAAGCAGCTCGGAGTATTTCAGCACATGCTTGAACTCACTGCACCTGCCCCAGACAAATCCTTCTTCATCAACAGAAACCAGCTTGCGCGCTTTATAGCCGGGCGCCGGACCTTTGTCAACGAAGGAAAACACAGGCCTTTCACCTTGCGGATTGTCCCTGTTCCTGAATCTGAAGCCGGTGGAACCAGGGATCGTAAATGTGTTGGACATTCTCAGGTCCCTGTTCTCAAACTCGGAAGTCATCGTACCATATCCCTGAAAAAGAGGAGAAACATCGATGGGTAATCCGTCCGTGCAGGCATACATGTCCGCCAGTTTTTTGGTGCCATCGCCAAAGCCTCCACAGCAGAGCCAGTGGCCTAAAGCGTGCCCGCCTATTTCAGGGTGGTACCTCCTGGCCAGGATCTGCTCTTTCGAATCGTTACCGGGCAACATATACGATTGCAGATAGCTATCTTCCGGGTTATCAGCGTAGGTGAAAAGTTCATATTCCCCGCTTGCAATTACCTCCCGGGCGGCTGCGATGGATTGGTCCAGGAGCGCATTTACATTGCCCGGTGTACCGTGATATTTCGCCCAGGTGGCCTCAAAAAGGGCTACCCTGGCTTTCAGGGCGTATGCCGCTCCCCGGGTGACACGGCCTATATCAGCGCCGGAAAGCGCGCTTTGCAGGGGAAGGTCCGGCGCTGCTTCGTCCAGGTCTTGTAGTATATTGGTAATGACCTCATTGCGGGGGGTCCTCGGTCTTGTCAAAAGCTCATCATCCAGGCCTGTAAGGACCCTGTCAAAATAAGGAACATCACCAAAGCGGGCCACCAGCGTAAAATAGGCAAAGGCTCGGAAAAACTTGCCTTCGGCCACCGAAGCGGCTATTTCCGATCTGTCCCCTTCATATTCTTCGGCTCTGGCCAGCATCGTATGGATCTGCCTGAGCTCCTGGTAGGTATTGGTCCAGACATTGTCATTTTCACCAGCCACATTGACGCCTGCGCTCACCGTGTTTTGGGCGTCTCCGTAAACAATGTCCGAATTGTCGTCAATACCTCCTATGGTTAAATGCCCGGGAAGTAGTGTGACATAATACCGGTTGGCGGCCAGTTTGAAGTCATTCGCATTTTTCCAGAAATTGGCTTCCGAAAGGGTTGTCCGTGGCACCAGGTCCAGGTCCTGTGTACAGGAAAATAGCACGGCCAACAGCAGTACCGCACATTTCCCATTAAAAAAAGCTGTGTTCTTATTTATCTTTTTCATCTCGATCATTTTTAAAAGGTTACATTGACTCCCAGTGTGTACAATCTTGAAAAGGGGTACTGTTGCGGAGAGGTTTGGTCGAAGGTCAATGACTCGGGGTCAAAACCGCCTGGCAGGTTGTGACTTTCCCACAGGTCAAATCCGGAGATATAGACCTTCAATCTCTCAACCCCCACCGCATTGGTAACGCTTTTGGGCAGGTTATAGCCAATGGTTACATTTTTTAGCCGCATATAGCTGGCGTCCAGCATAGTAAGGGTGCTTTGGTTATAATTCCACCGCCTGATATTGCCATGCGATATCCTGGGGTACTGGGCATCGGGCCTTTCGGGGCTCCATGTGGTGTTCCAGAAACGGGTATCGGGTTTGTGCCACCACCAGAAAAAGGGTGCGGACCAGTCGCCATCAAGAAAAATTTCTTTTTGCCCGACGCCTTGTAAAAAAGCGGAGAACTCAAAACCTTTGTAGTTAAAGCCCAGGTTGACGCCGAAGTTATAGCGTGGTGTGGGGTTGCCCAGTGGCACTACGTCGCCCTGGGTAGCCTCCCCGTTTTCATCGAGACCTCCAAAGACACTGATCAGGCCATCTCCGTTAACATCTTTGTAACGGGCGTCGCCTATGCCAATCTCTGCGGGGACCTGGCTTCCCGGCTTGAGGTACTGTGCCTTATAGTCGTCCAGTTCCTGCTGGTTTTGAATGATACCGTCAAAAACCCAACCATGGTAGGTGTTTACCATCTGTCCTTCCCTGATTTCAACCCTTCCTTCGGAATAAGTATCCTGGCCGCCGTAATCGGTTACCTCGTTTACTGCATCGTCCACGTTTATATTGATAAAATAGGAAAAGTCCGAGCCGATTTCGTCCTGCCAGCTTAAAATGGCTTCCCAGCCTTCAGTCCTCAATGCTCCGTTGTTTCCGGCCGGAAGCGGTGACCCGATAAGGGCCGGCGATACCAAAGGCACCAGCATGCCCACGTTATCCTTGATAAAATAATCAAAGCTACCCGACAGGCGGTTATCCAGCAAGGCAAAGTCCAGGCCGATATTATAGGTCTGGACGGTCTCCCAGGTGCGGGTGGGGTCTATCAAATTGCCTACATTGGCCCTTTCGATCCTTGCACCATTACCAAAGGGGTATTCCCCACCAATAGAGACGGTCTCAATATAATCATACAGCCCTATGCCCTCCTGGTTGCCGGTCTCGGAATATGAAAGGCGCAGCTTAAGGGCATCGAAAACATTGAGGTTCTGTACAAAACTTTCTTCGCCCAACCGCCAGGCAGCGGAGGCCCCCCAGAAGAAGCCCCAGCGGGTATCGCGGGCAAAGCGGGAGCTGCCGTCATAGCGGGTGTTGAGTTCAACAATGTACTTGCTGTTCAGCACATAGGAGGCCCTGCCAAAAAGGGAGCGGATGGTCCACTGGGCATCGGTTTTTCCGTCACCTCCTGCAATATTGTTGGTTTGATTTTCGCTGTCGCCCAGGTTGAGGGAGAAAAAATCATTGCTGGGGAACGCTATGCGGCGTGCCCAGAAGCCACTCCGGTCAAATTGCTCGTGGGAGGCGCCGGCCGTAACGGTCAGGTCGTGGATACCGGCAAACTCGTTGCTGTAATTCACATAGCCTATCAGCGTACTGTAGACATCTTTGACGAATTCCTCGGTACCCGTGTTCGGATTATTCCTGTAAAACAAAAACTCCCCTGTTTCTTCATCCCAGTTAGGGATCCTCCTTAGAAAGTTATCCTGCTCACGAAACCTGAGGTTCGCACCCACCTGACCGGTAACGGTCAGGTTATCGATCACTTCATAATCTACTTTTATGTTGTTTTCAATACGCGTATCATAGTCGGTAGTAGTACCTGACTCTGCCGTAAATTGCATGGGAGTGGTATAGCCTTGTGTAGTCGCATATTTGGTGGGGTCTGCTACTGTATAGGGTCTCATAAACGGAAAGAGTGTTAAAGCAGAACCTATGCCTAACTGGGTAGGTCTTTTGCTCACCTGCCTTGAAAAGCCTATCCGGCTATCAATGTGCAGCCGCTCAACAGGCTGGAAGCCCAGGTTAAAGCGGGCATTTGCCCGCTGGTTATTGTCTTCCGGCGCTACTTTTAAAAGCCCGTCCTCATGCAAAAAACCAAAGGATCCACGGTAAGAAAACTTGTCCGTAGCGCCGGAGATGTTCACATCGGTATTTGACTGAGAACCTACATCAAATGACATGTCGGTATAATCCCATGTTTGTGCATATAGCGTTTCACCGGGCAGTCCGTTAAATTCAAATGGTTCCCCTGTCTCATTTCTCAGGGCTTCCATCACCTCGTCGGAAAGCTCAAATATCCTGGAATCGCCCGGTGTGTTTCGATCACCTTCCTGTCCCATTCTGATCACCTGGTATGAATTTAGCTGTTCGAAGAAATCGGCCCTTCTTCGCAGCGAATAGTTGGTGTTCACATTGATGGTAGGCTTGCCCGTTTTTCCCTTTTTTGTGGTGACCAGTATGACTCCGTTAGAGGCCCTGGCGCCATAGATGGCCGCCGAAGCATCCTTGAGCACCGTAAAGTTCTCCACATCATTGGGGTTGAGGTCATCCATTGAGCCGGGGACACCGTCAATGATGATCAGGGGGCTGCTGTTGCCGTTGACCGTTGAGGCGCCCCTGATCTGAATGTTGAAGCCTTCCGAGCCGGGCTGGCCGTTGCCTCTTGTGACCACAGCGCCGGCAAGCCTTCCCTGGATACCCTGGAGGGTACTGTTGATGGGTATATTTTCAAGCACTTCATTGTCCAGGCTTACTACAGAGCCCGAGAGGGTTTCCCTGCGCTGTGTGCCATAGCCCATAACAACAACCTCAGCAAGTGTCTCGATGTCCGGAGTAAGAACAAAATCCACGGTTGTTCTGCCAGCTATATCGACTTCTTCTGTGATATAGCCGACATAGGAGAAAACCAATGTAGTGGCATCATCAGGTACATTCAAAGAATAATTCCCCTCCAGATCTGTGATGGTTCCAATGTCTGTGTCTTTAACCAGTACATTTACACCGGGAAGTTCACTTCCGTTTTCATCCGTTACCTTTCCCCTTATCGGCCGGTCAGGCAATTGAACTTCCATGACAATATTTTTCATAGAACGATTTTCTGTAACATGAATAACCTCGTTAACACGCTTGAATTTAAGATTAGTTTCCCGGGCAATCTGACGCAACAAATTGCCTATAGAGATCTCTCTCGCATGAATACTCAGTGATTCTTTATTTCGTATCTCTCCTTTTTTGTAGGCAAATCGAAAATCCGTTAGCTTTTCGATCTTGTTAAAAACCTCTTTTAACTTTGATTCATTGAGCTCGATCGTTACAAAGATGTTTTCAATACTCTTTTGTCCTTTTGTAGATTCTGCGAAGAGGAAAGAATAAAAGAAGGTCTGCAACAAACACCCAATTAATGCATACTTTGACATGATGAGTGCTTTTTTTAGTATTTTTGTCATCATACTGAATTTTTTGGTAAAACATTTCTTTATCAATTTTCGGTAGGTCTCGCACGGTGTTATCCAGTCATTCCCCAATGAATTTGTGTGGCGCCGTGCTTTTTTACTGTAATTTTATTTATCTCATAGTACTATTAATTAATGGTTACAACTTTATCATCGATGGTAAATTTAAAATCAAAGGCAAATGAAAGTCCCTCGAGGATCTCTTCCAGGGATTTACTATTATAAGTAGCTGTATAATCTCTATTACTGGTTATGCGCTTGTTTAATACAAAGGTTACCCCATACCACTTGGCCAGTTTGTCAATGATTTCATCCATGTCGGCATTTTCAAAGTGAATGATATTGTCTTTCCAGGCTATTTCCTTCAAATAGCTAAAGGTATGTACATTGAGTTTCCCTGATGCTTTGTTAAAAACCGCCATTTCTTTGGGAGTGATAGTAAGCGAATTCTTACCTCCTTTACCCTCTTTATTTTCTACAAACACCTTTCCCTCCACTACCGCAACTTTTATCTCCTGCGAGGAGGAATAGGCGCTGATATTGAAACTGGTGCCTAATACAGTCGTATTAAACCTGCCGGTATTAATGATAAATGGCCTGGAGGCATCTTCCGCTACCTCAAAAAAAGCCTCTCCTTTCAATGAAATCTCCCTTGTCTCTCTCGAGAATTCTTCGGGAAAAATAAGTGTACTGGCAGCATTCAATCTGATTTTTGTTCCCTCAGGCAAAGTAATGGTTGAAGTGCTTCCGGCAGGATTGGAGCGCTCAATCATCTTAACCTCCTGACTAACTGGCATTTCTTCATTTCTGTTGAATATCGTCAACACATAAAGGCAAGCAAAGCCAATAATAAAGCCAACAAAAATGGCTGCGATCCTCGAAAACACGAATTGCCGTTTTGCAGGGCGGCTTAAATATCTGATTTTTTGAGAAGATGCTATATTACTTTCTATATCCTCCCAAAGCTGGACTAATCTGTTGTTATCAATCGCTTGTTGATTTACATGGATGGCCTGAAGAATTTTTCTTGCCCGCTCCACCTCGGGTTTTTTGTCAGGATTCTGCTCAAGCCATTTTTCCCAAAATAACTTACTCTCGGTATCTTCATACTTCACCCACTTCCAGAAGCTTAAATCCTGACAAAAATCCTCGACATTAAAGTTTTCGTGATCCATTTTATAGGTTACATTTGAACATGCATCATTTTTGCGATTTCCGGCTTCTTACTACTAAAATTTTCAGCCATTCGTATGACAATAGTAAGCAAACCAGGGGCTCCGGTGATTCAATGTTTTTAACTACCGGGTATTTCAGGCCAATAGTCAAGGGAAAACAAGCCGTTCATTCATTGCCGGTTGTCAAAGTATGACAACCTGCCTATTCAACATAAAACAGATCATGGAGCATCCCTTTTTTTAGTCATGCCTGTTGCGACGATAAGCTAAGATCACCAGAGCTTCGATATAAAAAGACAGAAATTGCCTTTTTGTAACCTTTGTTGGAAAACTTTTTTTAAAAAAAAGCCAGGAAAAGCGTCAATATGGGAAATCCTGTGGATCTAAAGCGGCGCTTCATGGTTTTAATGGCCTTATACATCAGATTGCGGGCAGATTGATATGAAATATTTATGACCGAGGCAATTTCATCATATTCCAGTTCACAATAGTAGCGCAAATAAAGTACTTCCCGTTGCTTTTTGGGGAGTTTAGATAAATGATTGGCCATTGTACTTATGAGCGCTGCTTCAGCTTCTTTTTCGGTAAGGTGTACTTCAGCACTGGCCGTCATAACAAAGTTATAATTATCTATGGCAAAATTTCTGTCTATGACAATGTTGTTTTTTGAAAGTGTTCTGATGAGCTTTCTTCGAAAGGCTGTTAACAAGTAAGGCTTGATATGATCTGTTGCTCCCAGACCTGCCCTTTTTTCCCATAAGTCAAGAAAAAGATCCTGTATACAGTCTTCAATCTGTTTATGGTCGTTGGTAAACTTAAACCCGTATTGGTACAACATTTCAACATATCGATTGTAGATATAATTTAGCGCATCTTTATGGCCATTCCGTAACGTATCCCAGATTTGACGTTCAGATTGATCATTAATAAAGAAAAACGTATTTACAGATGCTCTCACAGCTAAACTTTTAAACCCAGCATACCTTATATTAGTAAAGGTTTCCTGTAATCAAATCTAAATCCTATGTTAAGGAATAATTTGAAATTATGCAATCAGGGAATACAGTTTCAGCATTCAGCAAAGTTTTATCCAAGCTTTAGTGGCTGTTGCACAACGTTTTTTTCGAAAATAATGAAAGCTGGCGCGCGTTTCTCCTCCCAGTCCTATCATCATTCCGGTATAGGTAAGTATAACAGGGATAAAACCTATGACACCGAAGCATGCTTACAATACTACCACTGAATTTCCCAAAATGCCGCGGCAGTCGCTATTTGATAGCTGTGGCCGCGTCAATGAGGAGTTTTTCTGTATTTTCTTTACCGATTAGCTCACCCGTAAATTGATCTGTTCGCAAAAATATCCGGGCATCTGCTCCGGCACGTACATGGTCGCATAAATTGTTTTGCCAGGTTTTATTTTTTCCATTTAAATCCTCCGTTAACCACAAAACCATCGACCGGCGCATAAATGTCACGGAACTGCGGATTGTCGATGCTTCCTGTAAAAATGGTGTCAAAAGCAGTTTGACGGGTGTCCAGGAAGTTTTCAAAATTCAGAAAGATGGAAAAATGCTTTCCGAGTTTCTTTTCGGTCATCAGCCCGGTAATCCAGTACGATTCGCCGGTGGTTCCGTCTCCCAACTGCTGCGGACTGAAATAGTAGGCTTCCAGTCCTACCCAGAAGTTGTCGTGCTTTTCATACATCAATACGTTATTGAGCCGGTGTTCGGCTACCAATGGAAAAGTGGTGGACTCCCCGTTGTAGTGTTCCAGTACCCTGGCATGGGTGTAGCCAACAAAAAGCTTCAGGTCACGGAAACTCCATTTCATGTTCACTTCCACGCCTTTGGTGTCCACGTAGCCGTCCGGCTGCATAAATTCAAAATGGCTACCCACCGAAGTCAGGACAAGCGGATCCTGAATCTGCGTGTAGAAAAAGAGGACGTTGGAAGAAAGCGTCAGTTCTTCTGTCACGGCAAGGCGGTAATTGATATCAAAGTTGGCCCCAAAAGAACGCTCTGCTTCAAGTTCGTCAGGATTGATGGGTCGGATATTCCTGAACTGCAGGCGTTCGGCATCTTCTGAAAACACAGTGGGTGTTTTGTAGCCCAGCCCACCACCCAAACGAAAGGTCAGTTGCCGGAACGGTTTGTGCATCAAAGAAAAACGGGGTAGTGGGAAAAGGCCGTATTCGGTTTGATAATCCAGCCTGAAGCCGGTTTCCAGCACCCATCGATGGTGTAAGTTCCAGATGTTCTGTGCAAAAGCTCCCAACGTAGCATCCGAAAAGCCCAAATCCTGTCCATCGCTGCCGCTGTTTTGCTCAAAGCGGTCCGTCCACAGATTGAGGCCGGTAATCCACTCCGTTTTTTCTCCGGGCCAACTGACATTGGCCTCGCTGAAAGAGGAAAATTGCTTTCCGGCAAAGGCAAAATCAGGAATTTCTACCGAGCGGTCATAAAAGTTCAGACTATTTTTTAAGGTGAAGGTAGCTGTGTTGCCAAATTGATGTGTGAGCTGAAACTGGGAAGAAAGCCGGTCGGTCTCGTTTCTTTCAAAATACGGATTGGCTACCTCTTCCCCCTCCACATAATCCATGTTGCCACCTAATCGCTCTTCGGTGACAAAATTCACCCCGGCGTTTAGGGCAGTGCGTTCGTTCAGGTATAAAAACAGCCTCGGATTCAGCGTAAAACGGTCGAATTCCGGGATAGCAGTAAGCTCGATACCGGCGGGATCATAGGGCGTGCCTTTGTTATAAGAAGCAAAAACCGTAGCGCCCACCTTACCGAATTTTTCTGCATAAAAGCCGCTGGCATCCAACCCCAGCGCCGAGGTGCCATTCAGCATAAAACTCAGTTCCGGTTCTTCTTCCGGGGTTTTGGTGATCAGGTTGACAAGACCGGCAATAGCCCCTCCTCCATACAAAGTGGACGAGGCCCCTTTGATCACCTCTACCTGCTTCAAATCGAGTGGAGCAATCTGCATCAGGCTCAGGCCCCCTGAAAAACCCGAGTAGAGCGGCAGTCCATCGCGGAGCAGTTGGGTGTATTTGCCATCCAGTCCCTGAATGCGGATGCTGGAATTGTAGCTGGTAGCCGAGGTCTGCTGGGTTTGGATACCGGTACTTTCGTTGAGTAACATGCGAATATCGCCTGGCTTCATGTTCCCTTTTTCCGCCAGCTCTTCACCGGCAATGAACTCTACCCGCGTAGGGATGTCTTCAATGGTGCGGCTGCTCCGGGTAGAGGTGATGACGACCTCCTCCATCTCCGTATGCGCGTGGTGAAGTTCAAAGGTCTGATCCTGTTGGGAAGCAGGTTGCGGGAAAGTAATTTTGATCAAAAGTGATTCATACCCCACAAAGCTGATGTCGACCGGGTGCTGTCCCGCAGGGATGTTAGTGATGATGACTTGTCCGTCCGGATCAGTCACATCGCCTATGCTTAAAGTGGGAAAAGATACAGTTACTCCTACCAGGGGTTCCTGACTTTCATGGTCGACGACCCTGGCTTTAAAGGTATGTTGGGCAAAGACGGCCTGGCTCAATAGCAACGTAAGGCCGCCTAAAAGGTATTTTAGTTTCATTTTTCAGATTTAAACAATGGACAATAAGCGGACTGCTGCTCCTTAAGCAGGTCCGGTTTTACTGGGTTGCGTTAGTTTAAATCTGTATTGGAGGCTTGTTGGGTGGATGCAGGTGGCTTCCGTAAAAGCTTTCCGTATAAAAGCTGTTAAAGTCCTGTTCGATGAATGACAAGCAACAGGAAACAAAAGAGGAAGCCTGCTGGTAGACAAAGCCGAAACAGCTCCCACAGGCATAGAAAGGAGAAGAAGGCCGGTCATGATCGGCGTCATCCTGGCCTGTATCCGAATGTTCGGCGCATTCAGTAGCTGTTTCTTCCATACAATGGCTGTCTCCATCGCAACAGGGTGTCATGGAGAGCAGGAGGGTTATCAACGCGAGGAAGAATGCTAATACCTTCATGTGTGTAAGTTTATTTCCAAATGCAGGATGACCAAAGTTTATAATTGTTTCATGCGGTCAAATATAGTTAAATGGACTGAAATACTGGTACAGGCAGAAAACATTTTACGCTGATAAATCTGTAACCTGTCTTCTAAGACTAAAGCAAACAAATAAGTATAATTTTTTTAACAACTAAGCGCAGTTGGAAATTGACAGTTGACAATGAACAATGGACAATTATTTTATGGTATGCACCCTTGGACCCGCGATTATGAAATCATCTCATCATTAAGGCCAAAAACGGGACATTCCAGAACAAAATCCAAGCATTGTTTTTTATTAGTTACATAAAATGTAACTTTGTATCATAAATGAGGGTGGTCAGTAGAAAAAAGATAGTAGAATATTACAGGGATCATGCCATGAGCAAAACGGCTTTGGAAGTATGGTACAAAAAAGTATCTAAGTCTTCATGGGAAAATCTCAACGATTTGAAACAAGACTATTTGGGTGCTGATTATGTGGGTAATAATAGGGTAGTATTCAATATAAAGGGCAATGACTATCGGTTGGTTGCTATCATAATTTATATTTCTCAAAAGGTATACATCAGATGGATTGGTACCTATGCTGAATATGACAAAACAGATGTCAAAAATATTTAATATACAGTGCCATGAAAGCAGTAGAAACTAAAAAACAATATGAAGAAGCGCTCAAAAAAATTGATGCGCTAATGATTAAAATCGGAAATAATCACAGTTATGATAATCCGGATTTTGTAATGATGGACAGGCTCTCCGATCTGGTTGCTCAATATGAAGACAAACACTTCAAAATTGAAACGCCCTCCCTGATTGATGTGATTAAACTAAGGATGTATGAGTTAGGGTTGAAACAATCGGATTTGGCTCAAAAGCTTGACGTCCCCAAGACAAGAGTTAGCGAGTATTTAAGAGGTAAACGGGATATCACTATGGATGTGGCCAGAAAACTTCATAAACAACTAAACATCGATGGCGATATAATTTTGCAATAAAATCGTCACTAAACCTGCCTTATCTTTTGAATTTTTATAAATTAGATGGTTCAGTGAAGTCTAAAGCACGCTTTTTCGCCATTAAATCAATATAAAAATCAAAAGCCCGCTCCCGGAATTCTTTGGCGTCTTTAGGGTCGATGTTTTCAACCAGCTTGTTCTGGCAATTGGTGTACCAGGTATAAAACTCATCTGAAGTTTTATGTCCGGTAAAGCCTGTAATCTTTAAAATCAATGCACTGAGGTCAGACAAGTGGAAACTTGCGTCAATACCCGCCCGGTTCAGGTCGTTGATCAATTTCAAATTATGCAATTCCTCCTTGATCAAGGATATGGCAAACTCTGTAGTGTTAAGCATTTTTAAAAAATTTATGTGACCTTAAAAAATAAAAAGGGGGGCGTTACGAATTGGAATTAAGCAAAGGAATTGTGAAAATCAGTTGTATCCCACCCTGCAAAGTTGTATTTTACATTTTTTTAATTCCCCCTTCAACAAGTCCGGATTTTTGTTACAACCCTGGAATTAAATATATTTGCTTTATGAAACATAAAACCAAATCCCGTCCAAAACACCTGGGAAGGAAGATCGGCCGTATGCGTGAAGTATTAGGAATTAAACAGGAAGTAGTAGCCGATAAATTAGGCATCAGTCAACAGGCGGTTTCTAAAATTGAACAGAGTGATAATGTTGATAATGTTATGCTGGAAAGGATGGCTGAAGCCTTGGGAGTCAACCCGGAGGTAATAAAGAATTTTAATGAAGAGGCCACCATAAATTACATTCAACAAAATTATGAAGGGTCTAATCAAGACGCTTCCAATGTATTTGGATCGCACAATCAATTTACCTATAACCCACTCGACAAGTTGATGGAAGCCCTTGCAGAAAACAAAAAACTGTATGAGGAATTGTTGAAAAGTGAGCGGGAAAAGGTGGCGTTGTTACAGAAGCTTTTGGATGAAAAGTAAATTTCGGCCCAAAATGAGGTCTTTAATAGAATATAATACAGCACATACAATTTTTTGCATCAGTTTGATCTTCAAACCTCCTTTGTTCTGAATATAGCAAGGTGAGAAGTCAGACAGTTGTGTAAGGCGTATTGATTATTTTTATTCACTCCAATTCAGGGAATGGGGCATAAGTGCTTTACACAAATCATGTTAGATGTAGCTGTCTGAATTAAATTACCGGTTAACCAATATCGCTATACCTGGCAAGGGAAATTGATGTTGCTTTAAAGGAGATTTGTAGTTTATGCAGATCAGTTAATTTTTTAAACTTGCTATAAAATAAGATGAATGGATTATCCGCTCTATTTTTTGACAGATGAGGAATTTGAAGATCTTGTCACTTTAATTTGCCAGAAAATTCTTGGTGAAGCGACTGTAAATTTTGCCAAAGGTCCTGATGGAGGAAGAGATGCAAAATTTCACGGAACAACGAATGGATTTCCAAGCGCCACACAACCCTGGAGCGGTAAGCTTGTAATTCAAGCTAAGCATACAAATGTAGCCAACGCAAGTTGTTCTGATTCCAGGTTTCAAACAATCATAAAAAAAGAGGTATTACCAGCCATTCATAGGTTGATAAAAGCTGATCAGATTGAATACTACCTTCTTTTCACAAATCGGAAACTTCCAGGCAAGCAAGAAGAAAGTATTCATAAAACAATCATCGAAGAAACACAGATTAAAAATGTAATTTGCGGCCTTGAGTTTATTAACTTAAAACTAAAAGAATTCCCTGAAGTAGCTCGCACATTAAGTTTAAATAAGCTTTTACTCCCTTTACAATTTGATGAAGAAGACCTGAAGCATATAGTGCTTGCATTTAAGGAACAGAAGTTCCGGGAGATTCAGGAAAATATTAAGCATATTGAAAAAAATTTTGCTTATGTTGATATTGAGAGAAAAAATAAAATTAACAAATTAGGCAAAGATTATTTTGGTCAACACATGGTCAGGTATTACAGTTATTTTGAGTCAATAAAAGAATTTTTTACTGACCCGATTAATCATGAACTGAAATATTATTACGACAACACTGTTGATGAAATAAATCAGTTAGTGACTGTTAAAAGAAAGGAATTTGGTGCATTTGAGGAGATTATTAAATTTTTATTTGACTTTGTAGTAATGAACAATCAGGATTTGAAAAAGCACAAAAAATTAGTAAATGTTTTTTTGCACTATATGAATTGTATTTGTGATATTGGCGTCAAAGAAAATGATTAAACCCGATAAGCATACCGACCCCAAGCTAACAGCTATTTACGTAGCTGGATTAATTGTGAAAGAGCTAAAGTTAGCAGGGACATCCCGCTATGATGAGTTGCTTGATAAAACTGTATTACTTCTTGGAAATAAAGCTAAACAACTGTTTATTCCGGCTACTTCTTTATTATTTTTAATTGATAAAATTGAATATATAAGAGATAGTGACTCTTTCAGCCTTAAGTCGTCATGAAACTAAGCCGGATATATGCTAACAAAAAATTCAAAACAGTAAAGTTCAATGAAGGATTCAACGCGGTTCTTGCTACGATTCATGATGTGTCAAAAAAAAAGGACACCCATAATTTAGGGAAGACATCGCTAATCTATGTTATAGACTTCTTGCTTTTGGGAAAATTTGATAAACGCCGACATTTATTGAGTAATAGCAAGTTCTCAGGTTACCAATTTTATGGTGAGTTTGTCCTTAATAATGGTGAATATCTGATCATCCATAGAGCTGTTGATCTCCCAACTAAGGTATCTTTTAAAAGAAGGAACGCCAGGCTTAAGGAAAATCAGCTTAAATTTAACTGGGACTACCAGGAATTACCATTTAATCAAGCTAAACACCTATTAAATGAGTACCTTCGGTTTGATGTCCTTCCAAATTGGATATACAGGCAATCCATTACCTACTTTTTAAGAACTCAAAAAGATTTTGGTGATGTGTTTCAACTAAATAAATTTAAAGGTCAACATAAAGATTGGAAACCTTTAGTCTTTGACTTAATTGGATTTAACGGTGAACTAATTAAAGAAAAGGCAAATTTAGAAGAAAATAAAAGTGAAATTAACGAACGGATTAAAACCATTAAAAGTGAAATAAATGTAGATCTTTCTGAAAGGGATAAACTGCTTGGATTACTCGACATTAAACAAGGTGAGATAGCAAAACTGTCAAAAAGTTTAGACCGGTTTAATTTTTTTGAAAAAGATAAAAATATTAACGAGGATTTAATCCGGAAGCTTGACTTTGAATTGCAACAATTAAACTCACATCGATATACACTGTCCTCCGAATTGGAGAAAACAAATACGTCCATTCAATCCATAGAAGACGATGGCTTGAGCTTTGGTGATTTGGAAAGATTGTTTAATGAGACAGAAATTTACTTTGAAAGACAGCTAAGAAAGGAATTTTCCGAACTAGTGGCGTTTAACAGGAGTATTTCTGAAGAAAGATTAAGGTTCTTAAAGATAAATGCCTCAGAACTATCAAAAGAATTAAAGGCTGTGAACGTGCAAATAAAATCACTGGAGGAAGAAAAGAGCGCACTTCTTTCTTTTTTAGTAGAAAAAGACCGCTACCAAAAGTTTAAATCATATCAACAGGATTTAGCAAAAACAGCATCTGATGTCGATAGGTTGCAAGACAAAATAAAATACCTGGATCAGGTACAGCAGTATGAGGAAAAACTTGATTCGATAGAAAAAAAAATAAAAAAACAAACTGAAGTTTTAAGAAAGGCCATTGCTAACAGGAACCATGCCGAGGTAAATAAACAATTCGATCATATAATTTTTGATGTATTGCATACGCATGCTTTATTAATTGTAAACCAGAATAAACAAGGTAATGTTGAATTTAATGCTGAATATCAAAACCCGGCAGATCTCCTTGAGAACTCACAAAGTAAGGGATTTACATACAAGAAATTTCTGTGTATGGCATTTGACCTGTCAATTCTGATGAAGTATTCAAAAAACTCATTCTACAAGTTTGTGTATCACGATGGTGCCTTGGAGGCAATAGATGATAGAAGAAAAATCAATTATCTGAACAAGATTAAAGAAATCTGTGAAGATTATAAAATACAATATGTATTGACCTCCATTGATTCGGATTTACCCTACGAGGATGGGCAAAGGGTGGCTTTTCAAAATGACGAAATATGCCTGAAATTACATGATAAAGATGATTCCGGTAAATTATTTATGATGAGCTTCTGATCCTGACATACTTATATAGTATCTGTCAGGTTGTGCACAATGAAAGATAAATCTAGCATCTTGCAAGAAATAACAGGACTGATTCAGCCAGCTCATCCGGAATATTAAATTTGATGTAGCTTTATTAGGAATTTCTGGTAAAGCTACATAACAACCTCTGTTCAATAGTATGATAAACACATTCTCAGATTATTTTGAAAAATATGGTGCGCTCTCCGGAGAGACCAAAATAGCTGTCGAAAGTATCTCTACTCATGTTTCCCTCCCGGGTAATGAAAAAATACTTACCGCAGGAAGTACTATGAGGAGTATATACCTGGTCTTAAATGGATCAGCGAGACTTTATTACTATCATGAAGGGAAGGAAATCACCAATGAATTTTTCTTTGAGGGGGAAGTAATTGCCGACATGGAAAGTATTTACTCAAAAAAACGGAGTAACTATTACATTCAATTACTTGAAAACTGCCAGCTCATTGAAATAAAGTATCCTGAACTAGAAAAATTATACAGGCAGCACCACGACCTGGAACATGTAGGCAGAATGATCGCCATAGCCTGTTACCTTGAAGAGAACGAACGCAACCGGTCGTATCAAATGTTAACAGCTAAGGAAAGATATCTGAAATTGCTTGAAACACATCCGGATGCAGTGAACAGGGTAAACCTCGGTCATATATCATCTTATATCGGTATTACCCAGGTGCAGCTTAGTAGAATCCGATCAGAATTGGCTTCTTTTTAACAAATGTAAAAAGAAAAGGATACCGGGTTTTAGACATTTGCATGGTAAAATTCAAACATGAAATCGACATTAAAAATTCGGACTCGATTTTACACCAACCGAGGATAGATTTTTAATCAAAAATTCCATGTGGCCATTGAAAATCAACTCACACACATGAAAAATTCTATGATATCTAAAAAATTAATTAATCCCGACAAATTGTATGATGGTTCCGCATTTGGACTGTCTCAGGCCGTTCTTGAGCCGAATTCAAAGCTTGTATTTATCTCAGGCCAGGTGGACTGGAATCATCAATTTGAGGTGACATCTCATTCGGTAGAAGGGCAGTTTAAGAAAGCCCTCGAAAATTTGAGTATCGCTTTAAATGCCTCGAACTCGTCCATTGAAAATCTTTTACAAGTAAGGATCTACATAAAAGGTGAGCTTGGAGACCACCTGAATGTAGTAGGGCCACTACTGGCAGAATACCTCGGCTCATCCAGACCTGCAGTTACAGGAATTGGCGTCGCATCTCTTGCCTCGCCGGATATTTTAGTAGAAATAGAGGCCATGGCAATTTCAGCATAATATATAGTAAGCTGATCATCGAACTAATCATGTAGCTTACGACAACTACAATTCGCTCAACAATTTGAAGGGCTGTTGTCAGGCGATGACAAATCTTTATACACCGGTCCTGAAAGAACGCTTTTTCCTTTTTATCTGTTTCTATTCCTATCGACTTGCAATAGTCAACAAGTTCAGATTTATTCAGTCGTTCAACATTCATTCTTTAAATTTCGTGCTTTTATTGTATTTCTCCCAACTTGCCGGAAAATCAAATAAAAATACACGCTTTGACACAAAAAAGCTTGAGTTATACCAAGTATTTGATGGCCATTAGGTACCGATTGATTCCAAAAGATTTTTTTGAATGATTGGACAAATCGTTTCCGGGTAGTATTTTTATTTTTTGTTTAGAATAAATCTAAATAATTAGCCAAATAATGTCCCATACTACCTTGTTTATCGCAGATGCTCAGCATTTATTTAGAGATGGATTAAAACTATTACTTAAAAGTAAAAGAGATATTAGGATAATAGGAGAGGGAGGTGACAGGGAACAGCTTTTCACAGCTTTGAAAAAAAGCAAGCCAGACGTGGTGATTATCGACTGCAATCTTCCAGGCTATTTTATGCATAGGGACATTCAACATATTCACAGGTATTCTCCTTTAAGCAAAATACTTGTTATATCATCCGATAATGATAAAATGAACATATTCCGGATCCTCGAATATGGCGTAAACGGTTTTCTTACTAAAGAATGTGGTAAAGATCAAATTATCAAGGCCATTTACGCACTCGCCAAAGGTGAGAAATTTTTTTGTGACAAGGTATTGGACATGCTACTGACAAAAAAGATACCCGGCGGTGGCAGAAGCTATAAACCAGTGACTTTATCCGGTAGGGAAACAGAAATTGCAAAATCCATAGCAGCAGGGAAGACGACAAAAGATATAGCCAAAGAATTTTATATTAGCATACATACAGTTCGTACGCACCGCAAGAACATCATGAAAAAATTAGGGGTAAAATCTGTGTCGGAACTGGTGCTATATGCGGTTGAAAACGGCATGGTGAACCCTGAAAATTTCAATGCCTGAGCGTAAATCGTGTCCGGCAGCTTTCATATTGTACGGCCTTCGCATGTTTTGATTGTAAAAGGTCAGTAATCCAATGCTTCAAACCTTCGGAAACATCCTCGATTAGGGATACAAAGAAGGTAGTATCCCACTTTTAAGGTATACTAAATACCAAATGATAGGTATTGCAAGAAATCTTTCCAGGAAAGAAATTTGCAGTAAATGGAATTTATTTAGACTTGATCTAAATAAATTGTATTTAAAAGAGTGATATTGTATTTATCGAATGTGACAAAGAATAAAACAATACGGTTAATCATGATACTAGTCGGTATCTCGCTTGCAAGCATGGTAAAGGCGCAACAGGCGGGAATTCAAGGGAATGTTATCGATGAAAGAGGGAACCACCTTCCTTTCACCCTGGTTTCTTTAAATGGCACCGGAAAGGCGGCAGTTACCGATACTACCGGAAGATATCGGATACAGAACATCTCACCAGGCCGATACCTGGTCGGAATTACGAGAATCGGGTATAAACCGCAGGAAAAATCTGTAGAACTTTTACCGGGACAAGTACAACAGGTCGACTTTATCATGGAGGAAGATGTGACGCAACTCGAGCAGGTAGAGGTAACCGCTAAATCCGAATCGGAAGAGCTAAAAGAAACAGGATATGCCGTAGAGGTAGTGGAGGTCAAGGAACGCAAGAACCTGACTTCAGACATTAACCAGGTGCTTAAAAGCACCGCTGGAATCCACATCCGGGAAACCGGTGGTGTAGGTTCGGGATTCAGGTTGTCACTGAACGGATTATCGGGTAACCAGATCAGGTACTTTATCGATGGGGTTCCGATGGAGAACTTCGGGTCGGCATTGACTTTAAACAATTACCCGGTAAATCTCATTGAGAAAATCGAGGTCTACAAAGGGGTAGTACCTGTTTCACTGGGAGCCGATGCTTTAGGAGGCGCCATAAATATCACTACAGGTTACAGAAGGAAATCGTTCCTGGATGTCGCTTATTCCCACGGATCTTTTAATACACACCAGGCATCGGTCAATGGCCGGTACGTAGATCAGGAAAGAGGATATTTTGTCAAGCTTTCTTCATTCTTCAATCATTCTGACAATAACTACCGAATGGAAAATATGCCGGTTTTTGATCTCGAACTGGGCAACAGGTTAGGTACCATCGATACCCGGCGATTTCACAATGAATATACCTCCGGTATGGTCCAGGTAGAAGCCGGCTTACTCGATAAAAAGATGGCCGACAGATGGTCTCTTGCCCTAACCACGGCCGGTAACAGAAAAAACTATCAACATCCTGATAATACTATCACCCGTGCGTTTGGAGCGTTCCACACTAAGAACAGGACACTTTTAGCCTCTTCAACCTACAGGAAATATTTTAAAAACCTGGAATTGAGGGGTTATGCCTTAATGGGCAGGATTATGGAAAGCGTGGTAGATACCAGTTCGAAAAAGTACAATTGGGCGGGCGACTACATCATTCGTAAAGCCGATGACCCCAAAGGGGAATTATTTGAAAGAAGATCACTGATGGAATTAACCGACTTCGTGCTTAGGAGTAATCTGAATGCAGATTACCAGCTCGGTAATAACCATGCGTTGAGCGTAAACCTGACCCAAAACTATTTAAGGAGAACGGGTGAAGACCAAGTGGATGAATTCAATCGTTCTTTCGAAACGCCTAATTATATCCACAAAAACCTTTTGGGGATGGCTTACACTTTTAAAAACGAAACGGGAAATGTAGAAGCCACGGCGTTTGCCAAGCAGTATTGGTTTAGCGGTAACATCATTACCCAAGATTATCAGGATAACGACATTACAACCCGACCGGGTTTCAACAGCACCGGATACGGATCGGTATTTACCTGGCATGTTACCAAAGCGTTTCAAACAAAATCCTCTTTTGAACGAACTTTCCGTATACCGGAAAGCTATGAAATACTTGGAGATGGCGTCTATATCCGTCCTAACCCAACGTTGGCGCCTGAAACCAGTTATAATGCCAATCTGGGCATGCGGTATATAAAACAGTCGGGCAAGATCGGTTTGACGTTGGAAGCCAACTATTTTTATCGCTTTTCCAAAGATTTTATTCTGTTTAATCCCATAGGACCTTTTGGGACATTCGAAAATCTCAGCAATGTGAGGACCATAGGCACAGAAGGTGGACTCGATGTAAATTACAATGAATTTATTATGCTCAATGCCAATTTCACCTGGCAAAACCTTACTGATCAAACCGAATTCGACGAGGGACTCCCTAATACCAATTATAAAAGCAGGGTACCAAACACGCCTTATCTATTCGGCAATGCGCGTTTGGGTATAAACCCCATGAAAGGAACCGCCGGAAACAATGTTGTGATTTACTGGAACACCCGGTATGTACACGAGTTCTTTTTTACCTGGGAAAATCTGGGCGATGCTGATGGCAAAAGTACGATCCCCAGGCAACTGACCCATGATTTGCACTTGGAATACGCGATGGACGAAGGAAGATACAACCTATCTCTTTCTCTCATCAATATCACCGATGCGCTTGTCTTTGATAATTTCAACATTCAAAGACCGGGAAGGGCCGTATATGTCAAGTGCAGGTATTTTTTAAATTAACACATTTTATTTTAACACTTAATTAAAAGATAATGAAAAGTTACCTTAACCATAAATTCAGCACCTATTTAATCATGGCTTTAGCTGTAAGTAGTGTCCTATTATCAGCCTGTGACGACGACGATCCCAGCGCAGTACCCGATGATGGTGCTACTTCGACATCATCCGGGGGTATAGTCATGGCATTTAAATCTACCGGGGGCAATGAAACTGAATTTATCATTAGCCAGGACGATATCATGACAGGTGAAATTTCAGCCATAGGCACCGGTATTGAGCAAACCGGTTGGCGCTTCTTCTATCCTGTAGGTAAAACACTTTTTTCATCCGGGTTTAGTGTAGATAATCAAATGGCAGGATATGCCGATAACGGGGCCGGCTATATCACACAAATCGGTGAGTTTATTTTTGAAAATGCACTCGAAATGTTTGGTGCATCAGACGATGATCAAACTTTGCTGGCCATGGAAATCCCGCGATCCGGCTTTATGAACCGGCGTTTACATTTCGTAGATGCTAACACAATATTTGTCAAAAAAATTGTGGGAACAAGGATTTTTGAGTCTACCACCGACTCGCTGGTGGCCTGGCCGACTGCTCTACAAGTAAGAGGGGATAAACTGTTCATCCCATTCCAGGTATTGGATGCGAAAGGTAATTTCACCACGCCCAGGCCAGATACCGCCTACGTAGCGGTGTATTCTTATCCGGAAATGGAAACTGAACCTTTAAAGATCATAAAAGATGGAAGAACCTCCAATATAGGGGTAAATGGCGCTACAACTGGTTTGATAGAAGCCGATAACGGTGACTTGTACTCCTTCTCATGCGGTACCGAAATGGCAGGGTTCGCACCGGCTGCCACCAAGCCTTCAGGTATCCTGAGAATAAAAAACGGGGAAACGGACTTCGATAATTCTTATTTCTTTAACGTTGAAGCAGCTACAGGCGGAGGAAAACTCTTTTGGTTCGATTATGTAGGTGATAACAAAGCCATTGCCCGTATCTTAACACACGACGACGGAGGCCCATGGCAAGCATTTGAAAGAAATTACTTTAACCAGCGTTTAGTGATCATCGATCTGGAAGGTCAAACGATTACAGAGGTGGCTAACGTGCCCCTGCATGCCAAACGCTATACTTCGCCTGTGCTTGTAGAGGACGGAAAAGTGTACACAAGTATCGAAACAGACACCGAAGCATACGTATACCAGGTAGATATTGCCAATGCTACCGCTACTCAGGGAGCCAGGATTCTCGGAAAGACCATAAAAGGGTTTTTCAGGCTGCAGTAGGCCCGGGCCAGGCTTTGTCCCTGTCCTGTATGGCTATTTTAAGACCAGTTCGCTGGTGCCGGGGTAAAGCCCTGTTGTTATAGTACTGAATGAATAAAATGATATAGTATGAATAAAAAAGCCGCTCAAAACAGTTTTCGTAACATCGTTAGAAAAATACACCTGGTATTGGGGTTTTCTACGGGAATCGTTGTATTCATCGTGGCCATGACAGGTTGTTGTTGGGTATTTCAGGAGGAGATTCAGAGCTGGTCTCGCGATTATCGACAGGTCAGCGAAGAAAACAAACCATTGATTAGCCCAAGCGAAGCAAAGCAGATCGCAGAAAAGGTATACCCGGGCAGAAGTATCCACGGTGTACTCTACGGCAACCGCCGGGAGGCGGTCGAGGTAATCTTTTATCAAGAAAACCCGAAGTTTTACCGGGCAGTTTTCTTAAACCCATACAACGGTGAAATCATTAAGACTGAGGATTATTTGAGCGGCTTTTTTGCTTTTGTTTTGGACGGCCACCTTAACTTATGGCTACCTGAAAGCATCGGTTCTAAGATAGTTTCCTGGTCTACGTTGATATTCGTGATCATACTCCTCACCGGTATTGTGTTGTGGTGGCCACGCAATAAACAGGGCAGGAAACAGCGATTCAGGTTCGATTGGAAATCGACCACCCAATGGAAAAGAAAGAATTACGACCTCCACACTGTGATCGGATTCTACGCCAGCTTTATAGCAGTAATTATTGCATTTACCGGCTTAGTCATGGCCTTTGACTGGTTCGGAAAGGCAGCATACCAGGCATTCGGAGGCGATAAGCCACTTACTTTTACAATCCCGGATCATAAACCGCTATATGTTCCCGATACCACGGACACTCCGCCTATTGACCGTTTATTGCCGATACTTAAGACAGAATTTCCTCAGGCGCGACAGTTTGAAATCCATTATCCTTATACTGACTCGGCAAGCATATATGTCGAGATTTCTTATGAGGAAGGTATCCATTATAGTTCCGACTATCGTTACTACGATCAATATACACTTATGGAACTGGAAGCGACCAGCCTCTATGGGATTTATGAAAATACCGACCTTGCGGATAAGATGATCCTTATGAATTACGATACGCACATTGGTGCTATCCTGGGATTACCGGGAAAAATACTGGTTTTTTTCATCAGCCTCCAAATAGCCAGCCTACCGGTAACAGGCTTTATGATCTGGTGGGGCAGGAAAAATAAAGCCCGGAAAAGCAAAAAAACCCGTAAGGCACCTGCCGTGCAGCTTAACCTGGAATCAGCCAAGGAAAGAACTTCCTGGGTCACCTCATCTAAGGCTGACTAAGTCACCATAGGCATCGTCCCATAAGGTCCCATTTCCGGAAGGTTCGGGTTTTATATAAAAAAACAGTTTGAGCCGGTAGTACATTGGCTATGAAAAAAATTCCGACAAACAGGCCAGGTAGTTTTTGGTGGGGTTTCATATTTAAATTTATATACCTACAATTTCGTTCCATGATTTCTATGCGAGAGCAATCACAGATAAAATTGAGTTAGCAATGAATGAGGTTTTGCTGCCTGCCTGCACTCCCCATAGGTAGATTTTGATCAGGCCCTATTGTTTCATACCGGGCCATCTGTTCAATTTCGTACGCTTTAGCTCATTTTCAGGTTTTGATTCCTGGCCACAAACACTTATTTTTTAACCAAAGATTTTCTTTTGCTGGTGCTCATGGCCTTCTTTATTATCAGTCCTGTAGCCTGGTACCGGATGAGCAGATGGCTGGAAAACTATGTATACAGGACGGAAATTCATTGGTGGATCTTTGCTGTTACCGGGCTGGTGGTTTTAACGATTTCTTTGCTGACTATCAGTTATCAGTCCATCAGGACCGCCCGGGTTAACCCCGCCAGGATTTTACGCAGTGAATAAGTGCGGATATTACTTATTAACAATGTCAACCCCGATGAGGCGGCCGATCAAAATGGCAATGTGACACTGAACCCGGACTATAACAATGCTGAAGTGCTGTTCCCCACCGGTTCATTATTGGCCTTACCGATTTGGGCTACAGTTAATAAGCCGCATAAGCAATAATGCGACGATGAAGGATTGCGGGAAGCAATTAATTTCGGTGTACCTGCAATGCCAAAGACAAATTCCCGGGCATTGGCTCTTGGCAGGAATGGGAAAAAGGGTGCCGTGCCTTACAATAATTGATTAGAAAAAACAGGCATATAGAAAACTTAATACGTTTTAGTCATATCCTCTGGCACACATATTACAAAATCTGCCAGGCCATTATTTTTCTCATCGAGCTTCTTTATCTCTTTTTGTTCAACTACCTGAATTGTTTTAACAGCTAATGATGGCGCTGATTGATTAACATACCAAACAATCCCTTCTCTGTTTTGGCTATGATAGGAGCCATTGTAATGAATAATTTTGTCCGTACCTTTTAGATTTCGAATCAGAAAATGAGCCATGGTAGCATCTTTTATGGCCTGCGCTTTTGCTATATTCTGCGGATTGCCGCCGCCATGACCTCCCATCTGTTCAATCATATATTTGTAACCCGGAAGCTCAGCGTCAAACTGAATAGGCAACGGTGCTATCCATGCCTTTGATCGATCGCTCAAACTATCGAGGGCACTGAATCCCTCCCGGTAAACCAAATTTGCATAGCGTCTTGGAATATTTGAAGCAATTACACGAATACCATTCAATTTTGCATATTCGATGATCGGTCTATAATCGGTTGCATAATTATTCCAAACTTTTGCTTCGTTAATCAGGTGCTTTTCCTTAATGAAACCTTGCAAGTATTCGTCCAACACAATTTGGTCATCGGCTTCGAACATTTCCATAGCGATAGTTATGTTCTCGTACGTAGCAAAGACACTTTTAAGTAGCTGTAGCTTTAGCCAATGTGCCATAGCATTATTATGTAACTCTCCGAAGAATACTATTCGAGCATCCTTTATGCCTTTCTGCATTTTTTGATAATTACTTTTTTTTCCGCTTCCTTCAAAAATACTGTAGGCTTCAATGTTTTGCGACCATGAATGCAACGAAATGAATAATGCGCCAATAAGATATTTTGTCATGGGATAGCCTCTTTTAACCAAACATAATAATCCTTTTGGCTTCCACAATGATCATGGCCTCCTCGATCATGCCAAGGATTTCTTCAACTTCCTCATCATTAAAGGCCATGTAAAAATTGCTGGCGGGACCTTTGTATACCCTGTTTCTGTTGTGTTGTAAGGAAATGCTGGTATCAGGCTTTTTGATTCCTGCCTCTAACCAATGATAAAAATTTACCATACCATCCTCAGGAAAGGTGATAAGTAAATTTTTGTAGGCAAGATTAAACTCCCGGCAACATGTGCAAACCCCGATATACCCCTCTTTACAACTTGAGAGGATTTTAAACTTTTTTGATTCGGTATGCATTTTAAAGGATTTGGTGAATTAAGAAAATCATTTTCGGATTGTTCTCAAAGCTTTAAGATAACGCTGTCGGTCACTAATGTCAATCGCTAACAGTCGTGAAAAAAATAGCTATTGATAGTTATGAAAGAGAAGTTACCATAAATGGCCGCCTCAATGCAACCTTCTTACAGGAAAAACTAAAAATCGATCAATAATAACTACCAGTAGTGACTCAATATACCTAAGCATTGGGATTGACAAGTATATCACAGAAAGTGATATTTGTATTGTTATTTATTTAGAATTAATCTAAATAAAAATAACCGATTATTTTGAAGGCTGTAACCTGCCATGCAGGAAACATAACAGTTTGTCGGAAGACATAAACCTCCTGAACCATGAATAATAGTTATGATTATTTGATAAGCCAGTTGATACTTGAGTTAGACCATGAATATCCCAATATGTTAAAACTACAATCCATCATAAAGGAATCCAATTGTCCTTACCTGAAGGAAATTGTGCTAACAAAGGTCAACGCATTTAAAAATAAATTACCTTCAAAAAAAAAGAAAGATGACTTGTAACCCTGAAATGCTTTTAAATGGGACATATTTTAATGTTTCCCAATGCACCGGTTGTCAGCGTATAGGTTTATATTACAAAAACCTGCTGGTTGGTTTTAATCCTGAAGAATTTATAAGATTCGGTCGGTTATTTAGTGATATAGATTTTAAACTGGCGGCGTCAAGGTTTCCTGACGGCCTGGATCATATCGTGGTAAATACCTGCCACCAGGATATACAGTTTACTTTTACGGAAGCCGAGTTTGAAGAATTTAGGGACATAATGCAGAAGGCATTAATTATCCTGAAGGCTAATCAAATCATAAGAGTAAAATGAGACAAACCCCGGATCGGTCTTTTTTAATAGTCAACAACAATAATTAATCCCCGCTTCTATCGATAGCACCCAAATCCAATGCTTAAAGCGCCCCGCCTTCTTTTCTATCAGGCGGGTGCTTTTTGAATAGAGCGAGTATTTGGTATAAAAGCTTAGGCCACCTATGATGTATGGTATATCCATAGTCTGTACAATTGCTCATCTTTTTGAACCCAACCGCCAGCCTGACAAAAAAGTCCGGGCTGGCGGTTATACATATTTGTTTTTACCTTTTAAAAGGGATCATCGGTTAGTAAGTACTAAACTTGCTTAGCCGAAGATGATTTGTTCAATAATTTTAGCGCACTTTAACCACCAAATTTAACAAGCCACCTACTGTCAGCTTTTCTTCATGGTTGCCGTCTGCATTTAGCTTGAATACCGTGGTGCTGCCAAAATCGCTGAAGCTAAATATATACGGTTCACCGTCAATCAGCCGGGTATCGGCTCCGGGACCGGCAGCGGGAAGCCCCTGTTCCGGTTCAGCCTCACCGGTCCTCAGGTTAATTTTCCATTTCTCCCAGCCTGAAGAACTGATGTAAGAGCGAAAATCGGTAATGCCCGACCACGCAGTAGTCTCTTCTTTTAACAGGGTAGTGTAAGCGATCCCATCTCCGGGTGCACTGGCCAAACTTACCCCAATCCTATCCCCTGCGGTAAGGCTGGAGTAGGGAAGGTAATAATTGTCGTCAAAGGTTGTCTCTCCTGCCTTTACACGCAGTATGGCGCCATTTGGCCGGTTGATCCCATCCTTCACAAAGCCATGTGCCATATAGTAGCCGCTGGTTCCGAAATAAATATCCCCGTTGGTATCTACGACAAAGTTAGTGGCTGCCGGTGCTTTTTCAGTTTCCGTGTAGGAAAGTACCTGATCGGTTTGGGTGTTAATCACGACCAATCCGGTGGCTGGCCGTCCTTCATTTGTATCGAAGTTCAACCATTCCAGTGGAATGTACATTTGGTTACCCACCATTGGAAAATCATAAAATCCAACCGATGTATTGTACCCCTGATAGCCATCGGCTACTTGTTCCGGAAGCATAATGGTTTTGGTGATTGACATCTCTTCCGGATTCCAGACCACAATCTGCCCCTGTGTCACATCTACGTAATAAGCTTTCACAGGACTCAGGAACTTGTTCCGCCAATGCATTTGCGTGACACCTTCACCGGCAAATGAAATGCGATTTCCCCGGACAAACTCATTGTTCTCATTGATAGAATAACGGGTAATAGTCATATCTTCTCCGTCACCGATGGCAAAGAAGCCACCTTCCTCCGGGGCGTACATGCGTGAAAATCCGAGTACTTCAAGGGCTGTGGTAAAATCTACGGCTGTTTCTTGTTCCAGATCTTCGGTCAGGGCTACATAGTTAATACGCCCATCGGGATTGTCTACACGAATGAAAGTCGCATAAAGTGCCTCGTTGAATCGGCTATCGAGCCCTGGACCGTCATCGTCGTCACAACCTGAAAAGAAAAGGCCCAGAAGCAACAGTAAGCTAAATATTTTAATGGTTAAGTTCATAATTTTACTAGTAAGAATTTAGAATTGTAAGTATAGTTTTTTGATCTTTAAAGGGTATTGTGGAGAATTTTGTATTTAAACTTTTTCCCGTTCGGAATACGGAATTTCCGGATGAATGGCCTGCTCTTTCTCAGCATGTCTTTTTACCGGGACTTTGCGTGTTATCCGATCCTTGTTGTGTTTCTTTTTCTTCCTGCGTCCCCACCAGATCATGAATCCGGTAACAGGCTGGCTGGCCGAAACCAGGCTGGCCAAAAAGGCGATTATCTTACCAGGCAGCCCCAGGATACTGCCTACGTGGATGGGAAAATTCAACGCACGCACCTTCTCGCCATTGTTCATGTCCTCAAAATCTTTTTGCTCTAATAGCCGGCCTGTGTAAGGATCGAACTGGTAATTCAACCGGTTACCGTAACCCGACTGACTGAGCATTACATTGATGAATAACGGGGCGTCAGCCTTTCGGGGAAAACGTAAATAATACGACTGGGCTTCAGGATGAGCGGTAAACATTCCTGCCATGATATGATCGAGCGCCTCCTCGCTTTCTGTTGGGGATATCGTATATTCCGGCGCAGGCTTTTTAATGGTTTTACCTCCGTTAGCAAGCCATTGTATGCTGTGGTCTACCCAGTCAAAGGCCCACACCAAACCGGTGAGTGCGATAAGCAAGGCGACAATCATTGCATAAAATCCTGCAATATTATGCAAATCATAATTCTTACGCTTCCAGCGGGTAGCGGACTTCCATCGAAACCAAAAACGTTGCCTCGCAGCCGCTTTATGCTTGGGCCACCATAAGATTAATCCCGTAATAAGCATGATGACAAAAATAAGTACTGCGTAACCCACGATTACATGGCCAATGGAATAGCTTAGCAACAAGCTAAAGTGCAACCAAACAACGACATTAAAAAATTCCCACTTCGTATTCTCAATCTTGACTACCTCTCCCGAATAGGGGTTAAGAAATACCCTATAAAAATACGCCATGTAGTCTGCATACCATATCGGGCCACGCCCGTTTTCTTCTGTGTTAAATTTTCTAAACTGTACATAAACACTTTCATCCGGCCGGGTAGGAATGTGCATTCGTTCGGCTGAATATTGATTCCCCAACGCCGCTTCTGCCCGTTGTATCAGCACATCGACCGGAAGCCGGTGTGCCGAGGGAGGCACCTCCACATACATGCGGTCAGCATACAACAAGGGGCGAAGCTCCTCCTGGAATACCCAAAGGCAGCCTGTGATCGATACGATAAACGCCACGAGCCCTGAAAACATACCGAGGTAAAGATGGACCTGACCAACGGCTTTTTTAATTGTCATATCTTTGGGGTTTGGTTATCATGTCCGAAAAACCGGTTACCATAAGTTTCTCTTCAAAAATGTAAGGCAGGCGATTCATCCCTCCCCCGAATGGTAAGCTCAGCGTTTTAATCAATGATTTCATACTATCGACGCACCCTCGGAATTTCCAGGAAAAAACCAGGAAGCTCAACAGGCGTCTCGTAGTTTACTTCCGTCTTACTTTCCGGTGAAGTCAATGGCATATAATAATTGTTACGGCCACCAGATGTGCTCACACCGGCATGATGCCTGTAAAGTGTACCGTCATTATCGCCCCCCGGTCCCGGTCCATCATTGTCTTTATCAAAAGCCGTTACGAATGGTGTAGTAACCAACGATATTCCGGATATTCTTGAAATTGATTTCATGATTTTGTTTTTAATAACGCATTAAAATTGTGTTGTTAACTTGACAAAATAGGCCCTCCCCGGTCTTTGTACGCCAAAGAAATCAAAAACCTGCGCGTTTGTTAAGTTTTGAACCTCTGCGGTAAATGCTGTCTGGGTTGAAGCCCGTGTCAATTTATAGGTAAATCCCGCATTTTGTACTAATTGCGAAGGAATGGTCTGCTTAAACTCCCGCAGCCCGGCACTTTCCCAGTTTCTGAAAAATTCGTGTACATAACGACTGTTGATAAAGAAGCTCAGCTCATCGTTAGTACGAAGCACTTCCGGCAGCAGATACCTTGCCGCACCATTGGCAAAGAGATAGGGTCGGTTGGGAATCCGGTCTCCTTCAAAAGCTCCGAATGCCCCTTCATCGGCGCTATTGCGGAAGTCCTGGCCTGTCGCATTGGCTTCCAGCCTCAGCCGGTCATTGGCAGACGTCCATCCAAAGGTCAATTCCACGCCCAGAGAGGTCGCAGCAAATACATTCTGGTAGCTGAATACCTGGTCATTGCCCAGCAGTACAATGAGTTGATCAGCGCGTCTCAAAAAGCCGTTAACGCTCATGTTCCAATCTGCACCTGAAGGCGTAACACGTTGATAATTCAGCTCGAGGTTAGCATTATGACTACGTTCAGGTCGAAGTTGCAGATTGGCAATGATAAGTACGCCATTGCCGAAAATCTCACGTGGTCTGGGCATACGGGTAGCCCATTCGTAGGATGCCTTTGCGGTCCAATGGTCGTTCAGACGCACGCTTAAATTGTTACCAATACCTATATCGTGCGATTGGCGGTCCTGATGGCGGACACGATCCCCGGGCAGTGGTTCTTCGGCCTGCACATCTTGCAGGTAGTGCTTGACAAACAGAATATTTGCTAATTGTTCGTTAGCAGACTTCCACGCATACTCAATACCATTGATAAAGGTAAGCACATCCCGCTGAGCAGTCAGCGGATCACGGGCTTCCGGATCAGCTTGCAACCTTTCGTCACCGGTACGGGTTACGTAAGTCGGTGCCGATGAAAAACCGAGTACATGTCCGGGACTTAAAGTATATGCGAGGTTAACACGTCCGTACACGTTATCGTCCCATAACACCTGGTCAGAGGCCAGTCCCAACTCACCCGGACTTGCCCGCTGCCGGATACAATCACCCAACCAATTATACACACAAGCGCTGGTATCCACAAAGGCAATGCGGTTGTAGGAATATCCGCCCACCGTTTCCAGTGATAGTCCGGATTTAAAATCTCTCTGCCAGCGTATCAGTCCGCCATAAGTACGCTCGGCAGAAGTAGGCGCACCATAAGGTATAGTCATTACATTGTTGTGTTGAATATCCCTCGAATAATTGTTGGCAAATCCTTTTACCGACACCAAATCAGCCCCTAACCTGTTGGGCAGGCCCACTTCGAGGTTTACACCCATGGCTTCATAGTCATCATGAAAACGCGGTACGGTGACCTCCGAGAGCCTTCCACGCTCGTCAGGCACTTCCACGTTTATCTCATAATTATTTTTTGAAAAATCGTAAAATGCACTTCCCCGTATCAAGAAACCGGAGCTGTCGGCCTGGTGCTGCAGATTGAGTGCGACCCTGTGTGTTCCGAACGAACCCATCTGGTAGGAAGCTGACCCACCGGTACCCAAAAACCCTTCGGGAGAAACCAGATTAACGGCTCCACCCAAAGCATCGGCCCCGAAGCGTATCGGTACCACACCTTTGTATATTTCAACCCGGTCAATAAGATTTACAGGCACATTGGCTATACCAAAAGAGTAACCGACAAAATCCAATGGAATACCGTCTGAAAAAAACCGGATTTGATCGTCGGTGAGACCATTGAGTGAAAATCGGGTATCTGAGCCTAACCCGCCGCCGCGCTGTACGTTCACCCCTTGCACCTTGGCCATCACTTCACCGAGATCCGCTGTCTGAAGGCGGGCCGTCTGCGTCTCCAGTACTGCCACTGCCTGAGGCGATTGGCGAAGCGCAGTGGCTTCGCTTTTGACAATGACTACAATTTCATCTAATGCTTTATGAGACGCAGACAGTGTAATAGTCAAAAAGGATGGGTTTTCATTCCGGACAAGAACAGTAATGACTTTTTTTTAGTATCCCACCATTGAAACTGCTAACTCATAACTTCCGAACGATACTTTACTAAGCTTAAAATTTCCGTTATTATCGCTCGCAACACCTGATTGTGTTCCGGTTATCATAATCGTCGCGCCGGGCAAAGGCTGACCTTCCTGATCGGTTACCTTTCCGGAAAGTACGGCAAATTGGGCTGAAACACTGAAATTAAGCCCCAGGACAATTATTAAACTTATAAAAATTCTCATGCATTCAGATCAATTCTAGGAGGGTAAAGATAGCAAGCATAGTACTGCATGTAAATCGCCATTTATAGGTAACCGGGATAACTACAGGTAGGTATAATTACTCACCTGAGCGCTCAATGCCTGCTTAACTTCACCTCCAAAACCATCCGGTTGCCTGAGACGCTATAGTTATGTGCAAGCACACGAGTCGTTCATGCTATAAATGCAGTTACAGTTTTAGCTATATCTTGCTTGATACCCGATCTTGCTCGATACGAAAATTTACTATCACGGCTTATTCAGGAAGTTTTCAGCCCACATTTTATTGTTACATCTTTTAAAGAGCGATACCCGGGTATCAGGTCAACGTTTAAATGACGAAATGACGGGTAATGCGGCAGTAGGTTTGAGGGTAGATCAAACGCAAAAGACGTGCATAGCTTCGGCTATACACGTCTTTTCGCAATACGGAGATACCCCAATGTCACGGAGTACCCGACGGTTTAGGTTTGGCTTGACACTAGTTCACCTTTTCAAAGTCTTCTTTTATATCATTTGCCAAGTGCTCCGGAATTTTGGTCTTCATAAGGTCATATAACAGTCCAAACGGCATCGCCTGCTGCTTAAATTCATCAATCACCGCCACAAGTTCCTTATTAAAGGTGGAGAAACCCAGGCCCCGGCTTAAATGATAGAGCGCGATGGTACCCTTATTTTTCTCCAGATAGTCAATCCCATCGGCCTGTATCAATGGGGGTTCGGTATTCGGCTCATTTCCTCTTTCTTTACCATAGGCATCTTGCTTTTTCTTTAAAAGCCCCTCTACTGCCTCCTCTCCGTAGTGTTTATGGACGATTTGTAAGGCCATTGCTTCAGGCAATGCCACTTTAAGCATATCCGCGCCTTGCACATTGCCGATAGGCATGCGCTGAAATAACCAATGACGTATCACCTGGGTAGCAGTCGAAAACAAAATGTAAGCCTTTTCCGGTATCCCGGAGCTATCGGCTATCCATCCTTCTTTCTCTGATATGGCTATGCCATTAGGAAAAACATATTGTTCATTTTGATAAAACGGAATTTGTATCAACCGCACTTCGCTGAAAGGGTAGTTTCCCAATTGTTCATTCACAAAATCTATAGATGCTTGCATGGACTTTTGATAAAGCGGGAGGTTGTAGTTATGCCCTTTTTTGTAAAAAATCGAAACCGGTATATCCCGGGCCTGAAATTCGAATTTTTCAAAAGATGCCGAACAAAAATACCAGTCAAAAGGGGACGCTTTTTCCAATTCATATTCAAAATAATTTCTTTGATTTTTCTCCCAGGTACGCTTCAATACTCCCGGGGCTATCACCGTTTGTTCCTCAATGGTGCTCACAGTGATTTTGCCATTAAACCACCTGGCATCCGGAGAAAAAACATCTTGGGATAACGCCACACTATCTGTTACCGGAGCCATACGGGAAGTGATTTTTTCCAGGTTGTATGTTGACCGGTCCCGGTTTTTGTCCAGTTCCCGGTCAGCTTGGTAGCCAATAACCGGCAAGATATCCCTGGCGCCCATAAAAAGCCCGTTGAATGTTAAATCGGGTTGAGGATCACTTTGTGTGAAACCTGTATACTGTTTGTCGGCCGTAATAGTAAGTGTCGCTATTGCTCCGCTATCCAGCTTACGGGCTATCGCGAGAATATCCATTTCGGCATCTTCCCAAGCGATATCAACAGTTTTGTTATTCCACAATACCTCTCTAATCTCTACAAATTCTGCGGTATTGAGATACAGGGTATCGATAGCCATTCCGGATAGATTCGTCAATGTCAGATCAGCCTGATATGCCGCCCTCCGCTTATCAGGGAATAAATCCAGTGACAGGTTCACCCCTGTGATTTTTGGTTGAGGAATAGCTTCCAGCCATTTGTATTGTTTTTCATAATCAGCATCTTTAAGATTAGCCATCGCATCTGTTTCAAAGTTACCTTTATCATTTACCTGGCGTACAATAAATGACTGAAGAAAGAAAAAACCCACCAGGCAAATGAGGGCCACAGATTTTCCCTGCCAATTGATCTGATTGGTTTTAAACAGGAGCTTTTTGGTAAAATTCAATGACGCACCCCTCCTCCAAAAATGGATGCCCAGCAACAAAAACACACCGCCCAGCGCCGCCCATACCATAAAATACCAAAAAGCAGCCAAGGACCAGATACCGTATCCATTCATTTCCGAATAGTCTTCAATGCCCGGGGGTAACGCGAATCCAAACCTTAATTCTTCCATGATTCCCATATCAAAACTTATAATATTGAAGAAGTAATAGCCCACGCCAATAATATGGGTTAAGAACCTATTTCCGGTCAACCCGGCAAGAAAGAACACCCATGTAATATTCAGGATGTAGGTAAGCCAGCCCCATTTATAGCCAAGCAGGTCATCGGCATACAGGGCAAGGTCGATTTCGTTCCAACCACCGAGAAGAAGCTGGGACAGCATCCCACAGGCGATGATAGTGAGGGCCATGATGAGTGCCACGCCACACATAGCAACAAACTTGGAGAGTTGACTGACCCACACAGGCACTGGTAAAGCATCCGTAATTTGCCAGATATTGCAAGTCTTATCCTTAAAAAACAGCTCTCCGGCCCAAATCATCAAAATCATCATGATAAAGACACCCATAGTGAGCCTGGTCAGGGTCATAGAAGAAGTAACCGGTTGCTGGGGGCCAATATAATAGGTAGCATTCCACATCATATTTTGCAGGAAAAACATCAAGGCCAGAATTCCCAGAATGATTTTAAAGTTAACCGGCCTCACCACATTGCGCAGTTCAAGGATCGACAATCGCCAGAATTTCCGGATATATTCAATGGATGAAAATGTCAGCGTAACACCTGGAACAATGATTTGCTGATTGAACGGAGCACCACGCCTTTCAACCATTTTCTTTTTGGGTTTTGCAGACAGTGCCGTGATAAAGTTTTTGAATGAAAATCTTCTGTAAGCCATGAAGAACAATAAGAGGCCACCCCCTATCCAAATAAGCCTGTTCAGAAAGAAAACAGGTTGGAGTGGCAGATATGATGTATTTTTGGCCTGGGCCGGCAAAGCGTCGAGCACCTCGGTAGTATATACATAAGCAAAAGGATCTACCAGTTGTACCAGGGTTATGTTGGCCGCATTTCCACTAACTGCTTCAGCCATCAGAAACAACACCACCAAGGCAAATATACTCAGGTATCCCGCAGCCATCCGCTTAAAAATCACCAAAGAAGCAAAACACACCGTGGTAAGCATAAAAAGGTTGGTAACAGTCAGGATCAAAAACCCATGAATCATCTGCCCCCAAGGTGTAGGACCGAATTTATCAGGTGTGGCGATGCCTGAATAAGGGACGAGAACCATACCGGCAAACATGCCCGCAACAAGAACAAAATTGATCAGAAAAGCAGAAAAGAACCTGCCCAAAAAGAATCTCTTTTCGTGGATAGGCAGGGCGTAGATAAACTCGGCTGATTTGTACTGTATATCTTTATAAAGCAATGTACCGGTAATAATCGCAACAATCACGATCAGGATAATACCGCCTCCGGCAAAATTTTTATAAAACAATGCCGCTCCGTTCATCAGGGTAGCATCATTTACATAATATTCATAGTTACCCTGGGTGTACCAAATACCCTGAAAGGCCAACATCAGGAAAAATAACATAGTCAGCGGTTGCTTGAAGCGAGACTTGAGCTCGAATTTTAAAATTCCGGGGATCATAGACTTTCCTTTTAGGCTTGTACTGTAATTTTTTTGTTTGATAAAACATTGAAGTAAGCGTCTTCCAATGTTGGGTTTTTTGTCCAAAAATTACCATCGGGTAAGTCGTCAGCTACTACTGTAATCATCAGTTTGCCCAAATGAAAGCGGCTGGAAATAACAGTCATTTCGTTTTCATATTTGGCCAATTCATGCTTCTCTATTTGTTTTTCCCATAACTTTCCGCGCAAGGCCGATTCAACATGATCCGGTGTACCTGTCAGAAGCAGTTCACCTTTTCCGATGATGGCCATCTGATTGCAAAGCGTACTCACATCTTCAACGATATGCGTAGAGAGAATAACCACCGTGTTTTCCCCAATTTCCGAAAGCAGATTGTAAAACCTGTTTCTTTCCATCGGATCAAGACCTGCTGTCGGCTCATCTACAATGATCAGCTTGGGATTACCTAACAACGCCTGCGCTATTCCGAACCGCTGCTTCATCCCCCCGGAATATCCACCCAGTTTTTTGTTTCGCACATCCCACAGGTTGACTTTTTCCAGCAAGGCCTCCACCTGCATTTTTCTTTCGGCTGCATCTGATATCCCCTTCATATCGGCGATATGCGTAAGCAACTCCGTAGCCGTGGCCGTTGGATATACCCCGAATTCCTGTGGCAAATAGCCCAGTACTTCCCTTAATTTATCGGGTTGACTCCCTACGTCTATACCATTGAAATCGATCGAACCGCTATCGGCATCCTGAAGTGTGGCAATGGTTCGCATTAGGGTGGATTTGCCGGCGCCATTCTGACCTAGCAGGCCAAACATGCCCTTTTCTATGGTCAGGCTTACATTTTTAAGTGCTTGCACACCGTTACTATATGTTTTATTGAGGTTTTCTATTTTCAAATTCATGGTTAATAAAGTTGATGTTTGTATTCAGCTAAAAATATCTCGGTAAATTTTTAAGTGCTTTGAAAAGAAAAATCATGGGCATGCTTTCTTTTCCAAACCAGTCATGCCGGTTTGGGTGGTACAGGAGGCACCTTCAGTTTCGCAAATAACTTTTTGACCACCAGGAATATCCAGATTCCGACCGCCAAATCGATCAGTGTCGAGCCATAGTAGACCCAGTCAATACCAAAATACCTGGGAAGTATTAACATCACAGGTACATAAAACACCAGTTGCCGGGCCAAACCGATAATACTTCCGTACTTTTCCTCATTAATCGCCGGGAAAAAAGTCATCGACATCAATACAAATGGTAATACCGGCAACACCAGCATATAAATCCTTAAGTTGAAAAGATCCTGCATGGAGAACGCCATACCAGGAAGCACCAGGCGGATAGAAGCTTCCGGAAATATTGTAAGCATTAACCAAAAAGGGGCAACGATGAAAAAACCTGTTTTGGTAAAAAGGATAAAGCTGTCTTTCACACGGGTGTACAGCCCTGCACCGAAGTTTATACCGACAACAGGCTGCAGCGCTCGCATAAAACCAATTAACGGGGTCATGATGAATAGTAACATCCGGTTGGCCGCTGCGAAAAATGCCAGATCGGTGTCGTTTCCAATACCTACTATGGCATTAAATACAACAATGGCCTGCACCAGGCTCATGATCGTTAAAATGAAACCCGGAAAACCCATTTTTAAGATAGACCGAAAAACAGTTTTGTCATATACCAGCGAGTTGATATCACAACTGAAAGAGGCTTTTCTGCGATAAAAGTAGAAATAACCGACAATACAATAAATGAGCATACCGATATTGGTTGCCCATGCAGCACCGGCTACCCCCAAATCGAAATAATGAATAAAGATGGGTGTAAGTATCAGGTTAACGATCAGACCATAGCTCATCATCAAAGCAGCGGTTTTCATTTTTCCCTCCCCACGTATGATAAAGTTAAGTCCCAGGCCATAAATCCAGAAGGGTGACGCTAATAAGGTCGTTTTAAAATAACTGACCCCATAGGCCAGCACTTGTCCATTGCCACCCATCATGCTAATCAACGGCTCAGCCATGTAGTAGGATGGTATGGCAAAGATGGCCGTTGTAATCAGTATCATCAGGGTTGTGTTGCCTAGGATTCTTTCCTGCGTTTGGGTATCGTTCTTTCCAAGGGCAATACTGAGCAAATTAGCAGCGCCGGTCCCGGCCCAGGCACCAAAACCCATCATAATCGATGCAAGCGGGTAGGCCAAAGCGACGCCTGCCAAGGCTATTTCATCCATCAGTTGTCCTATATATACCGTGTCCATAAAGGCATTCAGACCAAAAAGTACCATGGCCAGGATCGCCGGTAAAGAGAGATGCCACATGACTTTGGTTAGTCCGGCGTTCAGTATCAGTTCCTTTTGTTGATTTTTTAAATCCATACGCTTTGAGATTTGAGAAAGGTTGCTTTTAAGATTTTATAATGTCGGAATACCAGGAAGCTATTGAGAGAAAACATGACGGCATCGAAAATGATAAAATCCATATACCCTGAAATGAATATATGCGTCATTAACAGGCAAAGCATCAACGGCACCATCATCACCGCCCCCAGCAAATAGGTCTGTCTAAAAATGAGCAACACCCCATTGAATAATTGGAAAAAACCTACAAAATAGAGGTAACCGGTAGCTTGCAGTAAATCGTAAAACTCAAAAAACCGGGGATCCGTCATCCCGGTGTCTGACTTGAAAACAGAGGGATTATAAGGAAGAAAAAGTTTTTCAATGCCCGCCCATATGAACAGGGCCGCTAAAAGAAAACGGATAATGTAAGTGGCAATTTTCATTTAAAACCTGACTGCTAATGTTGACCCATAGGTTTGTGGTAATCCGTAATTGGCAAAGCCGGCGGTACCTTCTACTCCATAACCATAGCTAAAATACACCTTATCAGTGATGTTTTTACCCCATAGTGATAATTCATATCTGTGATAAGAGATACCTGCCCGGCCATTTAACAACGCATAAGCTTCCTGACGTACGGTGTTTTCAGGATCAAAAAACATTTCAGACTGAAATATGTAATCAACCCCCAAAAAAATAGTGGTGTGCTGATTAACCTGCCAATCATAGTTAACAGCCAGATTTCCGTTCCATTCAGGAGCGTATCCCTGGCGATTGCCATTGTTATCGATAACATCTCCTGAGGAACTTATTACTTCAAAGTCTTTGATTTCTGTGGACAGGTAGCCAACATTAGCAACCAGATTAAGCCCCTTCAGCGGTACCCATTCGGTTTCGAGCTCCAGCCCCCGGCTCATCGATTTACCTAAGTTCTGCATACCGAAAAGAAGATTGTTAACGTCTAAGAGGGTAAATAGCTGCTGATCTCGCCAGGTAATGTAGAAGCCGGTGAGGTTCGCCCTGAGCTTGTTGTTAAACCAGGAAGTTTTAAGCCCGATCTCATAATTCCAACTGAATTCAGGATCGAATTTTGCATCATCCAAACGATCTACAAACTCGTTGAGTCCACCGGGCCGGTATCCCCGCGTAGCATGACCGAATACAAACACATTGTCAGACATGTTGTAAGTAGCTCCGATTTTAGGAGAAACAGCCTCAAAATGTTCTTCGGCACTGAATTGTGCGTTTAATATAGGAAAGGCTTCAGGACCGGCAGCACCGGGCACGGTGTTGTCAGGTGCTTCAAAGCGTTCTCCGTTTTGAAAATGATTTCGGATGACTTCTAATTCACTTTTTTCCCGCTCGAAACGCAGTCCGGCCAAAAGCCCCAACCTGTCCGTTAGCTTGTAATCGACCTGCCCAAAAAGAGCCAGCCCTGTTTGATTGATTTCGCTGTCCGTGATTTGTGTGAATTCACCCACCGAGTTTCCTGCCAGGGCAGTGTTTACCATGGGTCGGCGATTATCTATGGAGACATGATAAAAATAGACCCCTGCAATCCATTTTAATTTCGACTCGCCGTTGGAATTAAATCTTAACTCTTCGCTGATGGTTGTCTGGGTTCTGTTTCCCTCTTCAATATATTGTATGTCAAATGGGGTAAAATCAAAATCGTCGTTGTCAATATCGTTATTATATGCCTGTAAGGCAGTGATAGCGTTGATGGTTATTTTAGGCAATTCATACTTGACTTTCAAGGCACCGCTACCGGTAGTTGTATGGTATAATCCCTGCCGGTTAAAATTGACTTCATAAGGATGATTGTTCAAAAGGGAATCCAATAGGATTCCAGGAAAGCGGTAACCACCCACCAAAGCGTACGCATCTACTTTTCTGTCCTCGATATTCGTATGTAGTTCGACATGCAGTCTTTCCGAAGGGAAGTAACTAAGACGCAAACCACCTGAAAGGGTTTCCCGGCTCAGGAGGTTATCAGTGTTGAGCGCCACATTGTCAATGTATCCGTCTCGCTGCATGAAATTTCCATGAATTCTGGCATAGACTTTTTCCCGGAGTAAAGGGAAACTCACCCCGGCAGCCGCATTAAGTTGGTTAAGATTGCCATAACCGAACCTGACAAATCCGTTCGTGGTGTTCGTAGGCCTTTTGGTAATTATATTTACCGCTCCCGCAAGGGCATTTCTACCATAAAGGGTGCCTTGGGGCCCTTTTAGCACTTCTATACGTTCAATATCTGAAAACAATGTCGGAAAACCAAATACATTAAAGAAAGGAACATCATCCACATATAAACCGATGGCCGGGGTTAAATCGACGGAATAAATACCACGGCTGGCAAAGGTTTGAAAGTTGCCACCGCCATCGTCGTACGACTTGAAGTTGGCAGCAACCCGGTTTAGCTCTACCAATTCATTGATCTGCAATTGCTCTATCTGCTTAGGCCCTATGGCTGTCATGGCTATAGGCGTCTCCTGAATGTTTTGAAGCTGTTTATTGGCGGTTACAATGATTTCACCAAGTTGCATGATAGCAGCAGATAGTTCAAAATCCAGTTCGAGATCTCCGGTTATCTCCAATTTTTTTTGCAGAGGCTGATAGCCCACAAAGTTGACGCTGACAAAATAGACTCCTGATTGTATGGCTTCAATTGAAAAGTTACCCGCTGTATCCGATACAGCGCCTTTAACTGTATTGAGTAGCTGTATCGTAGCGCCGGGCAATCCTTCGCCGGCTCGATCTGTTATTTTACCTGATAACCGATATTGCCCAAATGCTGTGGAACTGATAATCAAGAAAAGAAATAGGAATAGTTTTCTTATCATTGCAATATTGTTGCATTAATTGTTATTTTGGTTCAGAGTTTTTATCTTTAATTTCATTATTTAGAATGATTCTAAATACACGCAAATATAGATGTTTGAAAGGTTCAAAGGCCTACGCAAAACGGAATAAAACTTACGTTTAAAGAAAATTGAAAACCCGGATAGAACTCACAGATCTCGAAGAACTATTTGCTGAAAACAGTTATCCCGATAATTTTGGGAAGGCGAACGGTGATATTATTGAGAGGACCTTCAACGCAGGACAATGGTTGGGTGAAGGCTATTACCATGAGATTTTTTTCAATGGCATGCATATAGGCTACGGGGATTTCAGTCTTGCCAATGCTACCTCGGTCAGATTTTTAAGCGACTTTGAAACGATAGAAATGCACTTTGCGCTAGCCGGGCACACACTTACCAGGGAATCTTTCTCAAGCCAGATATATGAGTTCAGGGGTGGTCAGCATAATATTGTTTACGCCTCGGCATTTAATGGCACTTCAGACTGGTCATACGGAGGGATGAAAACTTTTGAAATAAATCTGCTGCCGGAATTCTTCACAAAACGCCTGCCCGAAGGACTGGCTATATTCAAAAACTTTAAACAAGCCATCGACCAAAAATGTACTGCCCTGCTCAGCACCAGAAATTACCCGATCACCGCGCAGATGTTATTGATCATTCATGACATCCTCAAATGTGACCGTGCCGGGGAATTCAAAAAAATGTTTTTAGAATCCAAGGTGATGGAATTACTGCTGCTTCAACTGGAACAAATGGCTCACTTTGATAAACATCAGACATCAAAACTATTGCCCAGAGATATAGAAAAAATGTATGAGGTCAGGGAGTTGCTATTGAAAAAAATGGATCATTATCATTCATTGCACAGCCTGGCGAATGCGGTGGGTACCAACGAGTTTACCTTAAAGAAAGGGTTCAAGGAAGTATTTGGAAAAACGGTGTTTCAGTACCTGAACGAGCTCAAAATGAATCACGCTAAAGAAAAATTGATAAAAGATGATGTATCTGTTGCCGAAGTTTCGGCCATAGTGGGTTACAAGAATCCTCAGCATTTTTCAACAGCCTTTAAGAAACGTTACGGTGTGACGCCCACAGCATTAAAATCATGCCGCCGAAAATCGGTAAACTGATGTTTTGATGAAAAGCGGGCTTGTATGCCAAGACAAATGCAAACAAATAAGTACCATTTTTTTTAACAACCAGACGTAAGTGGTAATGGATAATTGACAATTATTTTATGGTATGCATCCGGGGCTTGTGATGATTTCATAGGAACTTTTCATTCCACCACCAACCTTACCCCCTCACTGTGACTGCTAAATTCAGGAGCATACATACTCTGAATGCTCGTGATGCCGTTTGAAAAATTGCCGCGGTTGTTTATTCTGAGATCATATTCGAAGACATACACGCCTTTCGGTAATTGGTCGAAAAAAAAGTCGGTGGAAGCATCGCGGGTGCTTTCATAATAACCCAGGCCATCCTGCCATTTATAGGTTGATAACACATTGACAGGTTCTGTTCCTGCTGCACGCATGTCTTTCATATGTACAAATTCCATGGGCCTGTCAGCCGTTAACGCAATACGTACCCGTACCAGGTCACCCACATTGAGTTTCATAGTGTCCGATACTTCATGAAGCAATTCCCCTGCTTCCGTATAAGAAACCCTGAAAAGTGATTTTGACAGTTTCAGTGGTGTTTCTGCCGGTGTGATTTTATCCAGCTCCTCAAAATACTGCCAATACAATCCGGCCCAGGCTGTGCCTTTTTCTTTTTTGGTAAGGTTTACTTCACTCATTGACGGATCGATTTGCTGACTTGTCCATGATTTTTTGAAATAACCCGTGGCTATTTCGGGTTTACCAATCAATGACGCTGCCGTGATCCTCTCACTGCCCAGCGTTACATCCACTTCTTCAGTGACGGAAAGCCAGTCACTGCCTTTTAGCAACAAGGGGTAGATGGCTTCAGTAGTAGACTTGGTGGTGTGCCATCGGTTAGTTTGCTTGTTTTTTAGCAACCAGATTTTCAGGTGATCGATAGTTTGCAGCTTCTCCTGGTCCGAAATGGTCGTATCGCCGGCTTCAATTTAAGAGAATGCTTCTATCAACAAGGCCTGGGTTTCAACGGGGGCATGGTTCCATCTCCAGCTATCCGCATTAGCTTTCCAATACATGCCCATTTCCTTATGGGTAATGCTGGTTTCCTTGAGCAAATTGAGGATAGCCCTGGCCTTCTTTATCTGGCCAGACCTGAATTTTTCAATGGCAATCATGCCCTGCATATAGGGTCCAAGGCTTTGCCAGTGAGTAAAAGATTGATTTTTATAATAATGGATCGCGGGCCCGACCTCATCCGTGAACATTGAATCGGGGAAATAACTACGCAGGTACAGATAGTGTATTTGATGGGCAGTAATATGCTTTTTATTCATAAACTCAGCCACGGCGCTTTTTGAATTATATTGGCGTTCAGCGCTTTCACGCAATAAATTATAATCATTCAAAATCTCCCTTTCTAGAAACTTTAACCCCTTACGGATGATGGCTTTGGTTTTATAACTCTTATCAACAACATGCAGATGCTGCAGGTGCGCCAATCCGGCAATGATGTGTTGGGTGATGTATCGATTGACCCTGGTGCTGCCACTAAACCAGGGGAAACCACCATCGCCCTGTTGCATTTGCTCCAACTGATAGATGGCAGATTCCAGCGATCTTTGTACTTGTGCACCATCAAAAAGCCTGGCGATATGCTCCTTTTGCTGCTTCTCGCTAAGCGCATCGCGCAGCCAGGGTGTTTCCTGTACCATGATGGATTTAAATGTTTCATTTTTCTCCAGGTTAGCGGACAAACCACCATTTTCAGCCCAGCTTTTAAACACCTTTTCAATGTCATCGTGCTGATTGACAATGTGCAAGGCCAGGGCATTGGCATAATACCTGGCAAAAGTTTGTTCTGCGCATTCGTATGGAAATTCCATCAGGTAAGGAAGTGCCTGAAGCACATACCACGTTGGGTTGGAAGTCACTTCCAGGGTAAGCCGATGATGCCGGAGTGTCGGGGAGTTGTTCTTTTTCAGTTTATTCAGGGTAAAAGTCCCGGACTCACCGGTTTTTACATGCATGGGCAGGGTTTCTGTCACCAATACGCGTTTGGAAAGTATGGGCAGCGCGTTTTGTTCCCCATCGCTAAAGTCACCTGACCTCGCTACGATTTTGTATTGTAGAGCGCTGGCGTTTTCCGGTACCAAAAACTGCCAGGAGACTTCGGTATTGCTACGGTTACTAACGCTAAATGGTTTATTTCTTTCAATATTTTGAAACAGGTCATCAGTAGCTTCGCCCGAGTAAGGGTCGCTCAACTGCAGGCCAATGAAGCCCTCCATTTCCCGGTTGGTCAGATTGGTGATTTTCGCCGAAATAACCACCTGATCACCCTGTCTTAAAAACCTGGGAGTATTGGGTGTGATCATCAGGTCTTTAGTGGTGATGGCTTGCAGCGTTTTGGTGGTAGCGATCAGGTTTTTGTCGTGTGCCAGCAATTGCAGCTTCCACCGGGTAAGTGCTTCAGGTGTGGTGAAAGAAAAGCTGACCTTTCCCTTTTTATCGGTTTTTAAATGGGGATAAAAGAAAGCTGTTTCTTTCAGATTCTTACGGGCCCGGACTTTGGCCAGCGCTTCATCTATTTTCTCTTGGCCCGATTTGGTCATAATCAGGATGACACCATGAGCGCTCCTGGCACCGTATAAAGCTTTGGCAGCATCCCTCTTTAACACAGAAACAGCAGCCAGATCATTTTCTGAAATGTTTGATGATTCCACAGGCACGCCATCTACAATGTATAAAGGAGCCTTTTCCCCATCAATAACAGAATGACCTTTCAGGGTTACCCAACGCGCCAAGCCCTGATGATCGGTAATACTTACACCTGGAACGCTTCCATCCAATTTCCATCTGGGAGCGACCTCGAATGAAACGTCCTCATGGATAACCTCCTCCTGTACAACTGTGACCACAGAACCGGTAATACTGGCCCTTTTCCGAACACCATGCCCTAAGACCACCACCTCAGATAACATGTTTACATCTTCTGCCAGTTGCACATCGATGATATTTCCTTTACCAATTTCATACTTGGCACTCACAAAACCGATAAAGCTGAATCCCAGTTCTTCCCCTTTGGCTGCCCGAATGGTGTATTGGCCATTTGTGTCGGTCACTGTGCCCCTGGTGGTGCCTTTGACCACGACATTGACACCGGGAAGTGGTTCCCCATCCATATTCCTGATATGTCCTGAAATAAACCCTGCTTGTTGTAGATAGTTATTAGAAATCGAAACTTTTGAAACCTGTCCGGTAGTATCAAAATAAATCACACGCAACCTGCTCAGGTACAGATACTGTGCGTTTTTATTATTGTCAATGGTAAATCCGAACCAATCCAGTCGATCGAATTGTTGTTCCCCTACATACACCGGGGGGGATGATAAGTTTCTCAAGACAAAAGTATTATTCCCAAAACTGTTGTTTGCATAGCTCCGGTAACGACTATAATAGGTGGGTTTTGGAAAAGGATTAAAACGCCATTTGTGCGGTTTAAACTGATCCAAGGAAGCATCATACATAGCCGCCAGTACTTCTGCTTCCAGTTTGCCCCTGTTGGGCCCTTTGATCTTAAAATTCCAGGTTTCCCTGGCTCCTGGTAGCAATTTGTCCCGGAAGGTCGCCGTCTCGATTTGCAGTTGTTCTTCTTTTTTTGAAACATTCACGATTTGTGTGCCTGTTTTGAAATCATTGAAATTGACCAAATGGTAATGGATGGCAAATCCCCCGATGTCATTTTGATCGATTGGAATCCGGAGTGTGTAACTATCATTGGACAAATGGATGACCTGCGTACTTACCGCCTTGTGGGCCTTTTCAATATCTATGGTGATGGTCGCATCTTTTAATGCCGTACCGATGGTGAATGCCGCTTTATCACCAACATAGTAGTTGGCTTTATCCAGGGAATAGAATACAACCGTGTTTTGAGGAATATCAGCATAACCGGCATCTCTAAGTCCGAATTTCCTTTTGCCCGTTAAGGTTCCGTGCTTTTAATTTGACGGGTTGGCCCTTCCGGTTTTTCGTAATGATATCCGGGGCATCGATACTAATATTCATGGTGTGATAGCCTACTTTCACGATGGCCTCAGCACTTCTTGTCTCGCCATTGATATCTGTCACATCAGCCGTAATTCGATATTTAAATACCGGAAACTCATCTTCAGGGACCTGTTCATCCGGGATGGCTTTGAAATCGATTAAAAAAACCCCATCTGAGGTGGTGGTAGTTTCACCACTGGTAATTTCCCTGGAGGGCGAGGTGATATAACTTTGCCGGTTTCTCCAATAATACCAGGGTGGATAGCGCACTGTTCTGGTAACTTTATACACTACCTTGGCGTTGGTGACCGCTGCCCCGGTAAATGCTATAGCCTTGCCTTCAATCGATACAGTATCCTTTAGTTTGAAAGAATTTGTTACCGCTTCAAATGAAACTTCAAACCTTGGCCTTTTATACTCTTCGACCGATATGTAGGCTTCATTCCATTCAAAATCATCGATTTCATCGTCATAGAATTGGCTGTCCCCTTCAACATCTTCTTCTGCCGAAATATTATATTTACCGGTAAGGCCCTTGGAGGGGATTTTAAATTCCCCGCTAAAAGAACCAAATTCATTGGTTTTTAATCGTAAGTAACTGATTTCATCATCATTGGGATCATTAAAATACACCTCCACAAATTCACCCGGAACCACAGATAGCTTATCAACTTGTTTTTTAGTAAGAATTCCCTTAAAAAAAACATTTTGTCCGGGGCGGTAAATGCTCCGGTCGGTAAGAATAAAAGGTTTGGCATGAATGGGTTGTATGTCATTTTCCTCACCTTTTATATAATGAGCCCTGGATATGTGGTAATTGCCAAATCTCGCTGTATCGCTTCCGGCAGTCACCATGGCCCTCAGGCCGTCATAGTGGTGGTCATCTTTTTTCACCATGGCAAAACCCTTTTCATCCGTAGTAAGTGTTTTATCAAAATCCAGCCTGTTATTATTACTCCTAAGGTGACTGAAATGAATATTTGCACCCTCGACAGGAGAACCATTATTTCTGTCAAGTACCTGATACCGGTTTATCTTGCTCATCGAATTTTCTACCAAAACAAGATCAGTAATTTGCGTCAGTGCATACCCGTAAACATTTTCCAGGTCAGGGGCTTTGGCGATGATTATATACTGCCCTTGTGGCAATGGGGGCAGGACGGCCTCTGTGGTATGTTCCTGGTAGTCATTCAGATCGGTCATGTTGAAATCCCAGAATTCAAGCTGTTTTAATTGCCCGATGAACGCTAATGCGGACGAATCATTTTTTAAGTGCCGGTATTCGATTTTTTGGTCTTCCCGAATGCGCCATACGGAAAATTGCAGATGGTCGAGGTTAGCATATCGGACAAGTATTCTCGAAGGCGTATTGATGGGAATAAAACCTTCGGCAACCAAAGACAAGGCTGGAGTCAGTATACGATTCTTTAGCTCGCGGCATTGTCTGGCACCTGTGCTTTCCGGAAATTTGTGAATGGCCTGCTCACATATTATCAGCGCTTCCTTTTTCTTAAATTGTGGTGCGTCATTCTTGTTTGGACTATAAGCCGCCCCTTGCTTGAATAAGATTTCGGCCAGTTTGAAATCTATCAAAGTACTGCCCGGATGTGTACCGAATTTATCCTTCAATTTATGCAAGGCATCGATATACAATTGATCCGGATCATCAAATATTCCATGATTTTTTAAAAACGCCAATCGCTCCACCTCCAACATCACGTAAGCCGAACTATCTTTCCTTAATTCATGAAACCGGCACAACTGGCGGTAGATTTTCAGGGCATTCAGAACCAAAGAAAGCGAGTCTGTGGTTATTGGAGATTCGTTAAAATCAGGATCATTGAAATAACCCTCATCACGCATTTCAAATTTATCGACAGGTTGTGTCAGACTACTTTCTGAGACCGTGTAGAAGGCCAGGGCATTATGTGCTATAAAATCGTATAAGGTGGGCCTGTATTGCCCGGAGCCCTGATACTTTATTAACAGTTCATCGATTTCTCCGAGATCAATTGCCTGTAAGTGTGCAGGATTTTGGAGAGAATTTTGAAAGTGATCGTGTATTTCCTGAAAAATGGTGCTTAAATCCCAGGTCCTGAAATCTTCTTTGTTCACCTTTTCACCCGTTCTGGTTCTTCGATAAAATTTCCAGCGATTCTTTTGATAATATTGCCAATAAATATGGGCCAGCATACTTTCAAGGATGTTTCGCAATGGGGTTTCACTGCTTGCCATTTCCTTTTTAAAGTGATTGACAATATGTATTTCATGATCTTCTTTTAAGGTTGTGGCAAACTTTGCCTGAAAGATCATGGCTTTCACCAACTGAACATAATTGTTGTCATTTTTAGCATGTATGTAAATGGAATCAGCTTTTGCCAGGGCGGATTTGGGTAAATACGCCAATTCATATTTGTGCACCTCGCTCCATTGGCTGGTATAAAAATCTGGCTTTTCCTGCCCAAAAATCCACGGAGTCGTTAGGAAAAACAGGGGGGCCAGGCGTAAAAATCTTTTCATAACTTTAAATAGTTAAAGATAAAAAGTTTAACCTGAAGTATATGCCTTACTTTATATAATACCTCGGTGAGGTAAAAAGTAACTATAAAAAGAATATGAAAAACAGGGTTAATCCATAAAAAAGTTAAAAAAATCTGAATTGGGTCATACTATTAATAATTTCACCTAACCCCCTCCGATTTTATTTCAAGAGCGAAACAATCATTTACAATACAGCTACACCATCATTCCCGGGATTATTTTTCCCGAATAAAAGCCGGCGCTTTCCATTGATATCTACCCTGTAAGTCTTTCGTTTGCTAATCAGTAAGGCCTCACTTTTTCCCTCCGAATGACGCGTGTCAATATTGATTACTTTGCCATCCCGGACACTGTATGCTATCTATTTATCTCCTTCCTGAAAAACATAAGGGTCATCTGATATGAGCTGTTGGGCAAAGGCGCTGCAACAGCCAACTAAAAAAACAAGGTTTGAAAAATTCTATTCATTGCAAAAAATTTATTTAAAACTCCCTAAGCCATGTCTTTAACGGAAACATGTAGAAAAATCCGGGAGCTAAAATATGAAAAAATGTGTCGATTAAAAATTATCTATTTGAATGGCTTTTAGGGTACTGTTACCTGCGTCATCATCAGCTACCCTAATCAATGGAATAGTGATATGCCCGAATACTTTTTCTCGCCCTCTTCTTAATGGATTAATCCGGAATGACGCCAGTATGCTATCTGAAACATCCAGATATTGAAAGTGATATTCCCGAATGCTGGCCGTGGTCATATTTCCCCTGGATATCCAGTCTTCTGGTTGGGCCAATGAGGCGGCGGAAAGCATGGTTTTATCCACAAATAGTTTTTTAAGAAAACTATTCAGTGCCTTTGAGTCGCCAGAGGCGTAGCTGAACGAACGCGACAGTCATGCTATTAATCCTTTTCAATTACAATTAAACAATCGATCATTATAGGTATATTATGAATTAAACTGATAGCAAAGCTGATGAAGGACCACTAATTAATGGTCCTTCTGGTGCCCCGGCTCGTAAATTAGTCTTAAAAAGGAACTGAATCGCTGGTTTTCCCGCTTTATGGGTATACCTGTAACAATACCAATGAGTAAGTTATCGGCAATGCCAACCCTCATTTGCGGTCTTATGGTCATATCGAAATCACCGTCTTCGACCGTTTTGTTAAATTCAATCCCTAAAAAATTTCTTGTTCCGGAAATCATATAGTGTATATTACTGTTTATCTCCCAGCTCACATTCGTTTCATTGCCATTGACAGGACGTTCAATGCCCGGTCCCGTATAAACCAGCGTATGGAAATTGTCGCCCCACCGTTTGGCGGCTATAAAGAAGGGGTTGAAAAGGTTTCCCTCAATAAGCCTTTCACGACCATAGTTATCAAATTCAGCCAGTTCAAATTCATGAATATACCCGATGGCCAGACTCGTCTTATGTTTTTCAGATACAAAAAACGAATACTGCGCCGCCAGCTTTAAGCTATTCAGTTTACTTCCCGGGGCACTTCCATTTTCCCCGGTAGGGTAGTAAAAAGTAAATGGGAGCTCTACTTCAAGACCAAGTCTGTTCAGAGGTGCCCATTCGTATTCTACCAGTGTTCCGTATTGGTCGAAGTCTTCATTATCAATGATTTCAATGCCAACGTTCCACTCTTTTTCCCCTTTTCGGGCACCGAGATCCCGGATAAGGTCAATATAAAGGGGTTCCGCGTGCAGCACTTTGGCAGGTTCGCGCTTCTCTTCTACTTCCTGAATATAAAGGCTGTCTTTTACGGTGTTAAGGTTTTCGGTTTGAGCGAAGGATGGATTGGAAAATACTATGCTTGTTAAGAGAATGTATATCAAAAATTCACTTTTCATCTTAATTTGTTTTATGTTATCAGACAAGAGGTATTTATCTGTCTTCAGGGTGAAAACAGCTTGAAATTGGTTCCGTGAAACAAATTAAGCTTCCGGTGGGGGCAGGTGAATTTCCAGGTAATGAACAGGAAAATGTAAAAAATAAACTGAGTTGTTTTGTTTTTTTCCTTTGTCGGGCCGATGGTCAAATTTTGATTTAAAAAAAGGCAAAACAAAATGGTCTATATGGCCTTTCACCGTCGTATCCTGGTGGGGATCGCTGTCATCGTGTTCGGGAATGGCTTCTTCATATCCTAAAACCTTTTCAACAATTAGCTCTATGAGGCTCTCCTGATCGTTAACAGACAAATCTTCAGGTATATCATTGGGCAAGGCATCAGGTGAATCGATGCATATGTTAAGCATGTAGAGCGCCATGAAGCCATAAAAAAGGTTTATGAATCTACTATTTCTTAACTTTCTTACCATTTAGCAAAAATAGAGGATTTGGATTTTTTTCCATTTATTTTTCACACTTTAAACAACGTCTTTTTTAACTCATATTGTTTCATGTTAACCAGGAAAAGAAAAAAAAACAATAAGCCATCTTCATAAAGCCCAAGAATGTTTAAAAAAATGCCATTATGGCATTTTTATCTAAAAAATTTAATCAATTAGCGCCATTTTGACTTAAAAACAATTGAAAATTGGATTGGTACAATTTTTACGCTAGGGTAAACTGAATTTGAAATTGAATGTAAAACCAAAAAAATTATAACAATGACACTAGTAAAATATAGAAACGACTTTAATGATTATGTACCTGCCAACTTCAGCTCACTATTGGATAATTTCTTTAACGAAAGGTTCAATGTAGCAGGTAGCACCAGGAGCTTTCTGCCCAAGGTAGATATCGCCGAAACTGAAACAGGCTTCGAAGTAAGCCTGGCGGCACCGGGAATGAAAAAAGAGGATTTCAACATTGAGGTGAATGATAACTTTTTAACCATCAGCGGTGAAAGGAAGTTTGTTAACGAAGATAAGGGTAAAAACTACCACAGCGTCGAAACACAATACGGAACCTTCAGCAAGTCTTTCAAATTACCAAAAAGTGTAAATGCGGAAAAGATCGAGGCTAAATATGAGGCCGGAATTCTGAATCTTTTTGTGCCGAAAGATGAAAAGAAGAAACTCAAAAATACCATCACGGTAAAATAATCATAATACATCACAGATTACAAAAGGCCGCCAGAGAGCGGTCTTTTTATGAGTTTTCCGAGTCCTTTTTTTCTTCACCAAAAATTCCGCCGAGCTTATGCTTCACCATCGTTCCCATTACCTTGCCGGCATTCATGGAATTATCCACATCTTTTCCTTGCAATAAATCCTTGAAGTTAGTTATAAACTGATTGAGTAGCTGATCGGAAACATCTTTGATAAGCCTCGCCCCGAATTGCGCCAACATACCGGTGATAGCTAATTCCATCGAAAAATCAACTTCCGTACCGTTGGCGTTCTCGTTCAGCTTTCCATGCATTTGCATTTCAGCACTTCCTTTTCCTTTAGCATCCAGGCCTTTGCCTTTCAACACCATTTTATAAGTCGAATCATCTGATGCTTCAATCGTAATCTCGCCATTATACCTGGCTTTAACCGGACCAAATTTGGCGACCACTTCGCCTTTGTACCGGCTGTCATCAATTTTTTCAGTAAGGGATGCCCCCGGCACACAATTTACAATTTTGGCCGGATCACTCAGATATTCCCAGGTTTTTGCCGCTGGCTCTTCCACCTGGAATGTCTTCTCTATAAGTGTCTTCATTCGTAAAGCTTTTAAATTAAGAAACAGTGACCTGATTATTAAAAATAATTTGTGTCCGGTTTGTTTGATTTTTTGATAATTACTTCGAGAAAAAGGGGTGAGCTTTCACAAAACTATTTTAATATAGTTGACAGGAGCCAGATCGCCTGAAACCCTCAACCAACTTTTTCCCTTGTCCTCTGATAAAAACAAATTGCCATTATTCGTGCCAAAAACCAGCAAAGCGTCTTCCTTTGCAAATGCATGCCTTAACACAATACCAAAAGCGTTGAAACCCGGCAACCCTGCTTCCTGCCGTATCCAGCTATTGCCGGCATCTGCGGTGTAACAGACCGACATGCGCAAATCGACCGCCACCCTGATCTCATCACTTTGTGCAGGAATCACCCAGGCCTCATCCGGGTTTTCTTCTTCGATAGCCAGGGCAAAACCGTAATGTGGATAGCCATTAGCGCCGCTCACTTTTTTCCATTGGCCCCCCTGATCCACCGTTCTGAAAATCCCACAATGATTTTGTTGCCACATAACATCCGGATTTGCCTTACAGGCCAGCATCGAATGCGGATCGTGGCCTACTTCAACATTCGGCTTTGGCAAATAAGTGGCTTCCAGGCCGTTGTTTCTGACCACCCAGCTTTTACCATTATCCCTGCTGCCAAAAACACCGGCGCAACTAACTGCGACAAACAGGGTATCCTGATCCCGTGGGTCTGTAACAATAGAATGAATAAAAGGGTGATCCCTGCCTGCACCGAACCACTGGTTTTCGTTAGCCCTGCTGGGATGATTCCAGAGGCCTGTATTCAACCGGAACGTCTGGCCGTTGTCATCACTGTAAAACAACCCTCCGGGCTCGGTACCCAGCCACAAACAACCGGGCCTGTCCGGACCGGCATTTTCCATAACCCATATTTTTTTTAGTTTCACCGTTTTATGCGCTTTGTTTTCCAGGCCTGTGTAGGCCGGCACCGCTACTTCATGCCATGTGTTTCCCTGGTCTTCGGTAAAGTGCAATTTTGATCCCCAGTGTTTATGATCCAAAGCCACCCACCACCTGCCGGTGACCGGATCGACAAACAACATGGAAACCGGCATTCCTAAAAACCGAATGTCAGCTATGTTCCATGCACCTTCTTTCTTTTCAACAATGACAACCCCCTTCGAAGTTCCAACCAATATCTTTAATGCCATATATCAAAAGCTTAAAACCCGTCCAATGAGCGGTATACATGTAAACAACAAATCCTGCGATGGGTTGGCATAATGCTCATACTTTTTTAGTTAACATTTTATCTGTATGGTCGATACAATTGGTTTGCATTTCGTATATTAACAAACAGTAGTATCCGAATATAGTGTTTTTTGATAAAATCCAACGTACAATTCATCGATAATTAGATATGAAAGAGTTACTACCATCCATTCAGGCCTGGCTCAGGGAAGATAAGCCGTTTGCACTGGCCAGGGTCATTTCCACCTGGGGCTCTTCGCCAAGGCCGGTGGGTTCTTCTATGATCGTCTCGGACAAAATGGAGATGGCCGGCTCAGTGAGTGGCGGATGTGTAGAGGGGGCTGTAATCAAGGCAGCACAGCACTTTATCAGTGAGGGTGGTGGAGAAAAGCTGTCTTACGGTGTGTCGGACGAAGATGCCTGGACGGTAGGATTAAGTTGCGGTGGTAAAATCATGGTTTTTGTCGAAAAATTCATGGCCTGCACCGGCCATCCGGAGCAACTGGAGGTTTGGGATCAACTGGAGAAAAATCTTGATTCCAATACAAGCTGCCTCCTGGTAACAAAACTGGCTACCGGTGAAAATTTAAATACCCTGGTTTCAACGGATAAGTCCTTTACCGGAGCACATTTACCGGAAGCGTTAATCGATCAAGCCATAGAAATTTTCAATCAACGAAAAAATGGTGTCGTTGAATTTGAAGATGATCAATATTTTGTACATGTCTTTCCGAGAAGGAATCAATTGCTTATCATCGGTGCAGCGCATATCACAGCAGATCTGGTGCAACTGGCCAAACTGTTTGATTTCGAGGTGATTGTTATTGATCCCAGGGGAGCATTTGCCCAAAAGACCGCTTTCAGGGTTGCGCCCGACAGGATTATTGAAAAGTATCCGTCGGAGGTACTGCAGGAATTTACGCTGGATGCCTGTACCTATGCAGCGGTTTTATCACACGACCCTAAAATAGATGACAACGCCCTTGAAATCCTTTTACCTGCTAACTTAACTTACATCGGCGCATTGGGCAGTCGTAAAACCCATGCCAAAAGGATCGAGAGACTAAAACAACTGGGATTTTCAGAAGCACTTATTACCGAGAGAATCGATGCCCCTATCGGTATGGATATCAAAGCTAAAACACCCAGGGAAATCGCGTTGAGTGTTATGGGCGCTATTGTTAAGGCTAAAAATGCTTTCTACTGAGCGCTGTACCGGACTTCTTTCATATTTTCCAGGAATTTTTTCATCTCGCGCCATCCCAGTGTAGCACAATCCATTCTGGATGGAAATTCATGAACCGCTGAAAAAGCTTCAAATGCAGGATCCGTCACCGTTTTCGGCGCATTGTTCCGGTTGTCCAGGTAATCAAGAAAAGCACAGCAGGTGACATAAGCTTTTTTCAAGTCCTGATCACTGATTAACTGTACCAAAACAGCGTTGGAAGCCTTGGAAATAGCACAGCCGAATCCATGAAAGTACACATCCTTGAGTGTTTGTTTTTCCGCATTGACGTAGAATTTATAATTGTCCCCGCAAACCGGATTATTGGCAACGATCACATGATCGCAATCCTCCTTTTTGCCAAAATGAAAAGGTTCCTTACTGTGCTGTAGTATCACTTCTTTGTACAATGCTTTTAACCTTTCATTCATGACCAAAACCTTTGAATTTCCGTTAGCTTGTCTGTCATCCGATCAATTTCCTCCCTGGTGTTATAGATTGAAAATGAGGCCCTCAAAGTGGCCCTGACGCCCATTTGCTCCAATAAGGGCTGCGTACAGTGGTGGCCTGCCCTCACGGCAATATTATCTTCGGCCAGAAAGGTCGCCACATCATGTGGATGGATGTTATCCAGTAAAAAAGAAACAATGCCAGTGCGTTCCTTGGGACTGGCAATCACCGCCGACTTCCCAATCTTGTTCAGCGCTTCTATGAAGTAGGCAGCGAGTCCGCTGACATGGTCGATAGCCTCTGTTTTATCGACCTGCCTCAGATAATCAATGGCCTCAGCCAGGCCGATCACCTCGGCGATCTGGGGAGTCCCGGCCTCGAGGTTATAAGGATAAGGCATAAACGTGCTTTCATCAAAACCAACATGAGTTATCATTCCTCCCCCGTAATTATAGGGTAGCATGTCTTCTATCAGATCCGGCCTTGTATACAGCACCCCCACCCCAAAAGGGCCGAATATCTTGTGACCTGAGAAAGCCAGAAATTCACAATCCAGGGAGGCCACTTCAAGCGGGTAAAAGCAGGCACTTTGGGCGGCGTCTATCAAAACAGGAACCTTTTTACGGTGCGCAATATCTACCATTTTATCGACAGGATTAACCGTGCCGAGGGTGTTGGAAATGTGCGTGATCGCCAACATCTTCGTTTTACGATCAAGATAGTCATTGACTGCATCAATGACCACCTCGCCGGTATCAGCCACCGGAATAATTCTCAATTCAGCATCTTTTTGCAGGCAAAGCTGCTGCCATGGAATCAGGTTGGAGTGATGCTCCATAGCGCTGATCACCACGTTGTCGCCTGCTCCGATCCTCGGCTTCAGGTAGGTATTGGCCACCACATTGATCGCTTCTGTGGTACCCCTGGTGAAGGCAACAGACTCCTTCGCTTTGCCTCCGATAAAATCCCTTACCTTTTCCCTGACCGCCTCATAATTGGTAGTAGCATTAACTGATAACCCATATAATCCCCTGTGTATGTTTGCATTTCCCCGGCTGTAAAAATCATTTAGCTTATCGATAACAACGCCCGGCCGCTGCGTGGTGGCCGCATTGTCGAAATAAATCAGCCCGGCATGATGCCTGAAAACCGGGAAATGTGATTTTATGAATTGAGGATCAATCATACATGAGACGGTATAGTTAAATATAGTAATTATCTTATCAAGAATTTATCAAATTATCTCTAATATTAAGCACTGAATCTCGGCACCCGGTTTAATCTGAAAATTGTATGCTACTATGATTACTGTTGAAGAAGCTGAAAACATTATACGAGACCACAAGCTCCCGGTAGCGGATGAATCCCTACCTCTGGATCGATGTTATGGCAAAGTCCTGCGGGAAGATTTATTTGCCGACAGGGATTTCCCTCCCTACAACCGTGTTACCATGGATGGCATTGCCATTGATTACAAATCATTTTCGGAGGGGAAAAGCACCATGGAAATTCAAGGTGTCGCGGCAGCCGGCTCACCGCAACTGGCGCTAGCCAACCGGGATGCCTGCCTCGAGGTGATGACCGGCTCCATTTTGCCAACCGGAACAGACACAGTAATCAGGTATGAAGATTTGGAAATCCGTGATAACAAAGCCACAATCCGGGAAGAAAACATTGTACAAGGCCAAAATATCCATTACCAGGGTGAAGACAGGGCAAAAGGAGACCTGATTGTCAAGAAAGGTACCACCCTCTCTGCCGCGGAAATCGGGATTTGTGCGACGATCGGTAAATCATGGCTAAAAGTCAGCCAACTGCCAAAAGTCATGGTTATATCCACAGGAGATGAGCTGGTAGACATTGATGAGGTTCCCAGGCCACATGAAATCAGGCGATCCAACATCTACCGGCTGAAATCGACGCTTGGCAACCTGGGCATACAGGCAGATACCGCCCATCTGCAAGATGACAAAGAAGAAATTCAAAAAAAATTAAGCCAATTTGTCAAAAGTTATGATGTCATCATGTTGAGTGGTGGGGTCTCAAAGGGAAAATTCGACTTTCTGCCAGCCGCACTGGAATCAGTGGGGGTTCAAAAACTATTTCATAAAATCAAACAAAGGCCGGGGAAGCCATTTTGGTTTGGTGTGCATGCCGATGGTTGTGTGGTATTTGCCTTGCCCGGAAACCCGGTTTCTTCATTTATGTGCATGCAAAGATATTTTATACCCTGGCTGAACCATAGCCTGGGAAAGAAGACCGGGCAGACACCTCACGCCGTATTAGCCCGACCTGTCGAATTTAAACCCGACCTGGTTTATTTCGTCCAGGTAAAAATCAATTTTAGCCACGAGGGAAAGCTATTGGCTTTCCCGGTAGAAGGACATGGTTCGGGTGACCTCGCCAATCTGGTAGAGGTCGATGGTTTTCTGGAACTGCCACGAGGGAAAAATGATTTCAAAAGTGGGGAGGCTTACCCCCTTATTACCTTTAGATAGGAAAAGTAATATATGATCAATGATTTATCCTAAACGTTAACTGATATTCGGAAAAACCGGGTTTAAAAACTGTAATTTTTAAGGCTAAACTATCTGTAAATCAGGTTATTTTGGATAAAAATGCTATATTTCGCAAATTTTTATAACTGTTTCATTTAAGTAATTTGTGAAATCCTGGATAAACCCTCATTTGACGGGATGAAAGAAGTATTTTCTAAAATTATAAATGCCGGTGTTGACAGCGAGCTTCCCAACAAAGAAAACCGGAGAGTAAGAATGCTCAATCTTTTTACGTTGGCTTTGTTTACACTGTTGATTGTTTATGTCATTTCCAATCTGTTTTTGAAAAGATACGATGTGCTTTTGTTGGAAACCGGGTTCGCAGTAATTACGCTGATTGTCATTTTTTTTAACAGCAAAGGAAAGTACAGGTGGGCCAAATTTTCCTTCTTTTACCTGATCAACGGATTTGTGTTTGTGTTTACCGTCTTTATTTTTCCAGGCAGAATGCTCGAGTATATTTATTTTCTGAATGCACAACTATTATTGATATTTTTCAGCAGACCGTTGATCATCTATTTGTTTTATATTGGTAATATGCTGTTGTTTTACCTGCCCCAGGTCGTGTTTCAGGTTTACCCCCCGGAAGTTTTTTCTTATACAAACCCTATCATTTTGTTTGTTACTTTTTTTGTGGTGATGAATTATTTTATTACTGAACAGGAAAAATATGAAAGACACATCTCCCTCCAAAATGCGCGGCTGATAAAGTTAAATGAAGAAAAAAACCAACTGATCGGTATCGCAGCTCATGATTTAAAAAGCCCTTTGAAAAGAATTGAAGGTTTAATATCGCTCATTAACATGTCATCCGACAACCTGACCGAAGAACAAAAAGGGCTCATTAAAAAAATTTCCCTCGTATCAAAAGAACAAAATGAGCTCATCCTGGAAATACTTGATCTGAACAAGATTGAAAGCCAAAGCACATCCATAGAACTAAAGAAAGGCAACGTCATCAAGGTACTTGAAGAGGTAATTGAGAGCTACTATCTGATTGCGGATAATAAAAATATCCGGATGGTTACCCGTTATGACAGCCATGACATCTACGCAAAAATTGAAAAGTATTATTTAAGGCAGGTTTTTGAAAATATCCTTTCCAACGCAATAAAATTCTCTCCACCCGACACCATAGTGGAAATAGCGGCCCAAAAGACCGGGAAAAAAGTTGTGATATCCATTAAAGACCAGGGCCCGGGTATTACGGCAGAAGACATGAAAAAGCTTTTTGGTAAATTCCAGAAGCTCAGCGCTCAGCCAACCGGTGGGGAAATATCCACAGGGTTGGGTCTGGCCATTACAAAAAAATACGTAGAAGCCATGAATGGCTCAATCCGGTGTGAAAGTGAATACGGCCATGGGGCCAAATTTATCGTTGAATTCAACCGCTCCTAGCGCAAGTGTCGTGTGGCTGTTGCACAACCTTTTTTCGAAAATAATAAAAGCTAGCGCGCGTTTAGCGGAGCGTGCTCATCGTCACAGGGGCACGCATTACCTCCGCTAAACGCGCGCCATCTTCTTTTGTTGCTTTTGTTATACGATGCGCAACACCCACGTTCCGTGGTTGTTTCACCATTAGATATTACTCTACGCTCATGTCATTAAGCAAACCTTGCCGGATCCGGAAAAGGGGCTGAACCTTGTCAATTTTTTCCGGGCAAACCGCAAATATCCGGTTAACATGGATGCCATCAGTAAATTAAAGGCCGGTAGCAGTAAAATTGCGCTGGATTTAATTCCCGACCCAAAGGATGAGGTGATTGTAAGCAAAGAGAGTGCCCCGAATTTCAAGCCTGGATCGGGGGGTAAAATAAGGTAATGTATTAAATAGGAATTTTACGGGCAGTCCTCAAATGGACGTAATGGCCAATCGCTCTTATGTGAGTACCTTTATGGCTTCGACAAATTTTCTGATATCATTTTCATCCGTATCGAAAGCACACATCAAACGCACTTCGTTAGTTAGCTCATTCCACACATAAAAGAACAGGTTGTCTTGCAGCTTTTCTGTCCAGGACTTTGGTATGATAGCGAAAACAGCATTGGCTTGTACAGGTTTTGTGACGGTAATACCGGGAATGGCTTTTATGCTTTCATGCAATAACGCAGCCATGTCATTGGCTTTTTTTGCATGTTTGTACCACAATTTATCTTTTAACAGGGCTTCAAACTGACAGGCTATAAAACGGTTTTTGGATGCCAGTTGCATCGCTCTTTTATGTTTGAATTTCAGATTTTTTGCCAGTTGATGGTTAAAAACAACCACTGCTTCGCCAAACAACATGCCAATTTTTGTGCCTCCAACAGATACAATATCGACACCGGCTTCTGAGGTCAGCGCTTTCAATGTACAGTTCAAAGCTGTTGCGGCATTAAAAATCCTGGCTCCGTCCATATGCAAAAACATGTGATGTTCTTTAAGTAAATCCGATATGGCCCTGATCTCTTTCAAACTGTAAAGTGTACCATACTCGGTCGGCTGCGTAATGGAAAGGACCCTTGCCTGGGGGTGGTGCTCGTCACCGACCCGGATGATTTTTTCTTTGATGGCTTCGATCTCAATCTTTCCCTCAGAATTGGTTTGCAGGGGAATTAACCGGCATCCGGTAAAAGATTCCGGGGAGGTGGATTCGTCAACATACAAATGTGAACAATCTGCACATAGTATGGACGAAAAGGGCTCAACTGCCGTGCTAAGCGAGAGGACATTCGCACCACTACCGTTAAACACAAACCTGACATCTGCAACATCACCAAAATGGTGACGGAAAAGTTCCCTGGATTTCCTGGTAAAATCATCACCTCCATAAGACCCGGCATGCCCGGTATTGGCCTCGATAATGGATTGAATTATTTCGGGCAAAGCGCCTGCATAGTTGTCACTGGCCAGTGTTTTTACTTTGTTCATTGAAGTGGAACGATCTGTTTAACGCTCTCAAATATAATGGATATTATCAGGAAAGTTAGTCAAACTGTCTCTTCAAATTTCTTATGGCGAGGCTGTCCGATAAGGTCCATTGTGACCAAAGGAACCCGGATTTTGTTTGGCCTGGCGTTTTTGATACCCTCCTAACCTTCTTCGAGGGAGGAGTAACTGCCCCTTTGAAGCTGGCCGAAACATACTACTTACCGGACAGCCCTAAAGTGAAAAAAAGCCAAACTCCGGAGTCATAGTACGACGCTAACTCATACTATGAGTGGTTGGCGATCAGGCTTCAAAAAATAAATAGAAATACATCCCAACATATAACTAAATTAATTAATTCTGTAATTTAGGGTTAATCAACCATACCGATACCAATGAAACCCGTAACCCTGATACTACTGTTATCTGTATTTTCGCCTTTATGGCTACACGGTCAAAATTCGACACAGATTGCTAAAACTTACCAGAAAGAAATTGCCAGACTCAGCAAAAACAAGGTTATGCAAAGCGCCTTTAATGCCATCGAAGCTTTAGAGCCTCAAACCAATAATGACCTTATCATGCTTACTGAAATCCCCGCACCCCCTTTCATGGAAAGCAAACGGGCCCAAAAGTTTAAGGCTATGCTGGAACAAACAGGGGCCACGAGGGTATGGATAGACGAAGCGGGCAATGTGCTGGCCTTGAAAAAGGGACGGTCCGGTCAGAAAACCGTTGCGCTGGATGCGCATATTGACACGGTATTTCCTATCGAAACAGATGTTAAGGTCAAAAAGAAAGGTGACACACTGTATGCTCCCGGTATTGGTGACGACACCCGTGGGCTGATGGTAGTATTGACAGTGCTGCGGGCCATGCAACAGGCTGGTCTGCAAACGGAGGCAGATTTGCTTTTCATCGGTACGGTCGGAGAAGAAGGGTTAGGTGACCTTCGGGGGGTCAGGCATTTGTTCGAAAAACCGGAAATTCCAATAGACGCCTGGATTTCCATCGATGGAGGACCTATGGGCCGCATCAACAACAAAGCTTTGGGGTCCAAAAGATATAAAGCCATATTTAGCGGTCCGGGTGGTCACTCATGGGGCGCTTTTGGTTTGGGAAACCCTGCCCATGCCATGGCCAAGGCGATTGATTACTTCACCGGGCAAGCCTCCGGGTTCACAGCAAAAGGCCCTAAAACAAGTTACAATGTAGGACGCATAGGAGGTGGCACTTCGGTGAATTCCATCCCTTTTGAAGCATGGATGGAGGTAGACATGCGTTCTGACGATCCGGAAAGCTTAAAACAAATAGACGCCATTTTCCGGGAGTCAGTCAAATCAGCATTAAACGACTATAACAGGTCAGGGGTTGAAGGCCCTCCGGTAACACTCGAGCTCGAAATGATCGGAGACCGGCCTTCGGGAGAAATACCGCCGGAAACGCCCCTGGTACAAAGAGCGATGGCGGTAACCGGGTTCTTTAACGTCACGCCCCGGCTTACCCGGGGTTCAACCAATGCCAATATTCCGATTTCCAAAGGAATTCCTGCGGTTACCCTGGGCAGAGGTGGCAAAGGCGGTGGTACCCATTCTTTAAACGAGTGGTGGCTCAATGAAAATGGCGCCGAAGCCATAAAGCTCACTTTATTATTAACCGTTGCTGAGGCTGGGTTAAGTAAATAATCATTTTAATTCAGTAGTATGAAAAAGTCATTAACCCAATTTTTCGCCCTTGTTTTCGCCATGTCCCTATTGACGAATTGTATCCGGGAAAAGCCTTACGATTTAATCATACGGAATGGAAAAATCTATGATGGCACCGGGGCAGAGGCGTTTGAAGCCGATATCGCCATCAACGGGGACCAAATTATAAAAATCGGTGACCTGCAAAACAGTAAAGCTGCGAAACAGATCGATGCCCAAAACCTGGCCGTCGCCCCTGGTTTTATAGACCTCCATGCCCATATTGAGCCCTTGCTTACACTCCCCGGCTGTGAAAGCCTCGTTCGCCAGGGAGTAACTACGGCATTAGGCGGTCCTGATGGCAGTGGTCCGTGGCCATTGGGTGATTATCTGGATACCCTTGAAACGGTTGGAATCGGCATGAATGTAGCATTTCTGGTTGGCCACAACACCGTAAGAAAGCATGTGATGTCTCTTGACCAACGTGCCCCCACGGCTGATGAACTGGCGCAAATGAAACAGCAGATTGAACAAGGCATGAAAGAGGGGGCATTTGGCATTTCCACAGGGCTGAAATATCTTCCGGGTGCTTTTTCGGAAGTAGACGAAGTAATCGCACTTTCGAAAGTGGCAAGTGCCTATGGAGGCTTTTATACCTCACACCTGCGCGAAGAGGGCTTAGGTCTTATAGATGCTGTCAGGGAGGCTATATTGATAGGCCGGGAGGCAGACATTCCCATTGTGCTAACCCACCATAAAGTTATCGGAAAACCCATGTGGGGCAAAAGTGTAAAAACACTGGCGCTGGTTGACTCGGCCAGAAATCTGGGATTGGACGTTATGATGGATCAATATCCTTATGATGCAAGTTATACGAGCCTATCCATCATCCTTCCGGCCTGGGCCAGGGCCGGCGGGGAAGAGGCTTTCCGGGAAAGGACCAGGAATCCCAAGCTCCGGGACAGTATCCGGTCCGGTACAATTTTTAATATATTGAATGACCGCGGTGGAGCAGACCTGCGAAGGGTGCAATTTGCTAAAGTAGACTGGATGCCGGCATTGGAAGGAAAGACACTCCACGACTGGGCCATCAGCAAAAATATGGAACCTACCGTGGAAAACGGAGCGGATTTAGTCATAGAAGCCCAGCTCAATGGTGGCGCCCGCTGTATTTTTCATGTGATGGATGAAAATGATGTGGAAAGAATTATGCAACATCCACAAACCATGATCGCCTCCGATGGCAGGCTGGTGGCCCCGGGCATGGGACATCCGCATCCACGATGGTATGGCGCTTTTCCAAGAGTATTGGGGCATTATGTAAGGGAAAAAAAGATAATCACACTGCCGGCTGCTATCCATAAAATGACAGGCATGCCCGCCAAAAGGCTCGGATTAGCCGACAGGGGAACAATTGCCGAAGGCATGAAAGCTGATATGGTTGTCTTCGATCCCGAAAAAGTGATAGACAAAGCCACTTTCGAAAACCCTCATCAATACCCTGAAGGAATTGACTATGTGTTGGTTAACGGTGTATTAGCAGTTGATAAGGGTGAGTTTAAAGACCACAGAAGTGGCAACGTATTGAAAAAAAATTGATCCGGCTCATTTTATAATGTCCCGCGGGGACAAAACATTGGTAACAAAATGATAAATTTGGAGCGACATCTCCCAAAAACACAACATCGAAATAGGAAAAAACAGGATAAATCATGATCCGAATTCAGGGAGGAGCAAAACAAACAAATCCTGAATTCGGACGAAACGAATCAAAGAAATCACCCGGATGGTGGGCAGTCATGACACGTGGTCGTATCATCAGGTTCGCCGGCCGGGCTTCGCAATTTCGTGAGAGTCATAGTATGGCTTTGAACCATGCTATGACAGAATATTGGTTTTATGGTAGTATATTTAACCGAAAGTGATCATATCAGAGACATAAAATGAAAAGAAAACTATTTTTAATCAAGGTATTATTGTCAATCGTATTGTTGAACACGCAGTGCACTGTTAAAGCTCCGGAGGACGAGGCTGTTGAAAAATCCAGGTCGCTTGTGGCTGGATTCGTGAAAAAAAACAGGATTCCCGGCTTGAGTGTTTCGGTTTCAAAAGACGGAACAATGGTTTGGTCCGAAGGGTTTGGCTATGGCAATGTAGAGCAACAGGTAAAGGTCGATCCTTCTGCCACCCGGTTTAGAATAGGAAGTGTCTCTAAAACACTGACAGCCACAGCTATTGGCCTGCTGCATGAAAATAATAAGATGGACATCGATCTTCCTGTCCGGCATTATGTTCCGTCTTTTCCCCAAAAAAGATGGGAAATCAACATCAGACAGATTGCCGGGCATATTGCCGGGATCAGGCATTACCGCGGTCCGGAATACCTGAGTGACAAAAGATATGCAACAGTAACAGAAGGTCTGGTGATGTTTCAGAATGACTCCCTGCTGTTTGAACCGGGCACCGACTATACTTACTCCAGCTACGGATGGAACCTGATCAGCGCAGCCGTGGAGACTGCATCGGGCACGGAATTTTTGCAGTTCATGAAACAAAATGTTTTTGAACCGGTGAAAATGACACGCACCGTTCCTGACTATGGAGAGGTCCTTACCCCTTTCAGGACCGGATTTTATGCACTGTCTGAAGACAGTACCTGGTGCAATGCACCGTCCGTAGATAATAGCTACAAATGGGCCGGAGGCGGATTTTTGTCTACCACCGAGGACCTGGTGAAATTCGGAAATGCCATCCTTACAGGCAGCCTGCTCAATAAAGCAACCACGGAGCTGCTTTTTACTCCCCTGACCATTTCCAACGGAAAATCAACGGATTATGGTTTAGGGTGGAGAAAATATGAAGGCAACGGGGGTGGCGAATGGTATGGTCACAGCGGTGGCTCTGTAGGTGGTACAGCCATTTTTATCCTTTCCCCAAAAGAAAAAATGGTTGTTGCCATCTTGTCGAACTTATCCGAAGTTGGCTATGACCGCCTGCATTTTACCATTGCTGAAAACTTTATGAATTATCGATAAAGTATCTTTTCGATTGCCTGTTAGCCTCGTGTGCCGGGGACTCGATTTTTATCACCTCCTCTGGCCTGTACCGGTTTTCGAGGACAAGTAAGGCTAAATTCCATTGTGCAAGATCCCAACCGTTACGGTAGTTTACTGTGGTCATAATATATACTTTAGATTTTTTTTAAAAGAATTTTGACAAGCCGAATTGCGCAAAGCTGTCATCCCTGAAAAAATACAGGAACTCCTCTTCCTGCAGGTTGTCGAATATCCTGGCCTCCACCTCGACTTTCCAGCTATCACCTATTCTACGGCTTGTTTCAACAGAAAACAATCCGGATTTATAATCCAGGTCATAAATCACCCCACCCAATATTTCGGTGCTGTTTACATCGTTAAAAGCAAATCTGGCACCCAGAAATAAGTCATTGGCCAGGCCTGAAATAGCCAGTTCATCACGCTCGTCATACAAATATTCGACAAGCACCCCAATGTCAAGACCACTCGAGGCTATATTGCTGAAAGTATATTCAACGCCCGCCGCAATGGCCAGAAAATCCTGGAACCCGGTATCCCTGTAAATTGACTCTCAAACTCTCTGCAATAGCTTCCCTTTTGGCCAGCCCCCTTCTCATACCCTGCATCATGGTAATGAGAATATGAATACTGTCTGCCACCGCCAGTGTCATGATAATAATAGGTGCTGCACCAGAGGGTGGTGTGAGCCTGAGCCCGAGGTGTCCGGCAAAACCCATACCGGCAGCAATGGAAAAAATGATGATAATCAGGGCAGAAAAAGTGCCTGAAACAGTTCTGGTTGCAAGAAAAATCGTAATAACAATCGCCAAAAACATTAAAGGAATCAAGGTGCCGGAGTCCTTGGCAGACGCTTCGAAAAAGGCACTATTGAGCATAATGATGCCAGACAGGTGAGTTTTTAAGCCAAGATGCTCCTTTTCAAATTCAGCGACCATCTCCCGTACATAGGCGGTTACCTCCAGGCCCTCGGTTATGGCCTCTCCCGGCAGCTTTACGGTAATGTTGACTGCCGAAACCGTTCCCTGTTCGTTAAGAAGCCTGTTGACCAGCAAAGGTTCGTTTAGTGCTATTCTTTCAATTTTTTTGATCTCCTCATCGGCGCGTTCCCCTACATGATCTGCCAGATCTTCCACGTATAGTTCATCACCGATGGCATAGGTATGCTGAAAATTCGTGATGGCATCTACACGGCTTGAGTACGGTGTTTGCCATGATTTCCCGGTCAGTTCCTCAATGGCGGCAAGCGACTCTTTGGTGAATGTATGACCGTCCTGAGGTTCGATGACAATCAGCACATTATCATCCTGAGTATACTTTTTCTGAAAAGCCTCATAGGCCAGCAACTGTGGGTTATCTTTGCTAAAAAACACACGATAATCGCCATCAAATGCCAGTTTTGACATGCCAAAGCCCAGGATCATAAAAGTAAGCACTGAAACAATAAGTACCAGCCACTTTCTTTTTATGACCCACTTTGCCCAGGCAATTCCGAATTGCCCCGACACTTTCTTTAGTTTTTCCATAAGTTATTTGTTGATTTAAGTTTGTTGTTATCAATTTGAGGTAATGGCTATTTTGTTTTTGTACATTTCAAAATTTATATATTACGATTTTTGAAATAATACGGTAAAAAAATTAAGCAGCCGCCTTTTCAAGCAATTGCACCAGCTTCTTTTTCTCTGCCTCGCCCAGCTTATCCATCACACCCCTGGCAAAATTTTTCATTTTGGATGTTAGTGATAAATAAATAGATTTCCCCTCCTGGCTTAACACCACCACAATGATCCTCCTGTCACTCGAAGAATGAATCCTTCTCAAATACCCTTTTTCGCTTAGTTTATCGATGATGGCCGTAGCTGAACTAACGGGTATTCCCAGGAAATCAGCCACCTCTCTCATAATCATTTTTTCAGATTTACCCAGCATGATCAATAAATTGAATTCCCGTTTGGATACATCCCCATATGCCTGTTGGCAAGTGGCATCTACTTGCTGCATTTTAAAGATCAGGGTTTCAAACGCTTCAATAAACCTGTCATCGTAATCCATTATTTTCAAATAAATACAGATTTAAAATATTGAATTATATGAAATACGAAATAAATGCTGCAGGATTTTGAAAGCTCGGTTATTTTTTAAAAAAAATATGGCAGCCGTTTCATTTTATTAACAAACCCTCCGTGTCCCTTCGTGTCTTGGTGCCTCCATGGTGGAAAACGGTTTACCACCGAGGAACCAA
>NZ_JBXEQE010000022.1:0-119689 GCF_056858335.1 Agaribacillus sp. DX54 | reverse complement strand
AGCTACAAGCCTGCTGGCATGGGCCGTCGTGCAATTGCAAAGCGATTTTATAAATTAAAAACCAAATCCTAAAGTTACCGTAAATCGCCTGATTTGCCGATCCACGGTGACGTCCCACGTGTCCCGGCCCAGCCAATCCACAAAATTGTTCGAAGTTTGTACATCACTCAATTTGTATCCCATTTTTAGAAACATGGCCATCTTGCTTAGTTTTATTTTTACACCCCCACCAAAGTGAAGATATTTTCCTCCTTCAGCATCATGAAATACCTCAACATCGTCAACCTCGCGTTCTTCAGCATACGTGTAACCAACATTCATAAAATACAGGGGTACTACCTTGGATCTTCCAATATCTCCGCTGACATTCAGATAAAAGGGCACTATATGAAGGTTTGGCTGAAAATCCAGCCCTACCCCAAGGCCGGTTTGTAACCACGGCTTAAACCGGTATCCGTTTACCGTATGAACAGAAAAGTTGACAGAATTTTTGAGTGAAACGTCCTCTTCTCCCACCAATATCCCCACGTCAGTCTCATGATAATAACCACTTTGTTTATCATAAAAATCCGTTCCGGGTCTTTTATTATATTTGATCTGGGCAATTTCTTCGGTAAAAAAAGTTACTTCTTCTTCATTTTTAAGCTTTAAAATGACATAGTCATCCGGCACCTGATCTATTATTTTTCCAAAAAGACTACCACCGTCTTTTAAAATAATGATCTCACCCCTTTCTTCGTTAAAAGTGGTTTTCGTATTCGATTTATTATGCAGTTTTATTTTCCTGATATCGTGCTGGTAAATCTTTATAATCTGCCCCCCATTTAACATCACAGAGAGGTACTCTCCGGGAGCTGTCTTGACTATTTTTCCTTTTAATTTACTGCCGTCTTTAAGAATTACCACCTTTGAGCCGGCACTTTCCGGATTTTGCTGCGCATGCAAACACGGTTGGTACAATGATACAATGAATAACAGTGAAAAGAAACGCTTTAATATTTTGTAAACAGGATCAATCATTACTTACTCAGATGGAGTTACGACAGGAATGTGACTCAGCAAAGGCAAAGCAGCAGGATCAGAATAATCAAATTGGTACAACCCATCCTGACCAACCATAATCAGGTTATTCTGAAATGGAATGACATCATATGCATGGATATCTCCAATATGTTTTATCAGATTATCACTGATTTTCTGTACGTCCTCAGTATTAAAAACCTTCAAACCAAATTCCCCTTCACATAAAAACAAATTATCGCGATCGATGCCCAACCCATGCGGATTGTCCATTGGATAGGTTTTTTCCAGGGTAGGATTATTTAAATCCCTGATATCCACCACATCCAGTTGATTTACAAATCCATCACAGATATTGCCGGACCTCAGGGTGACAAACGCATAATCATCGTTCACCACCACCGGATCACAGGCCGTAAAATGCATAAAAGAAGAAAGGTGGCGGGGCTCCAAGGGGTTGGTGTTATCAAATATATGCATGCCGTTATTTGCACCTATAAACAAATTTTGTTTATAGGGAAATATAGTCTCAATTCCCCATCCTACGTTTACTTCATTATCGAGCGTCGGGTCGGCCTGATTGGTAATATTAAAGACGTACAACTGTGAATCATCTATCGCATACAGATGGTTGGCGGTAATGGCAAATCTTGCCATAGAACCTCCGATACCCGCTTGGGGTGCAATACTGGCGGCACTGTTCATTTGCAGGTTAGATAAAGATGCCCTGCCGGCACCGGCAAAGTCAGACGAAAGCAAAACTCCTTCCTGCCAAAGGTGTATGTGCCCATTAAATTCGCCACAATCACCCTCAAAATTACTCACAGTTTCAATTTGGTTCCAATCCGTAATCACACCCCGCTCCGAATTTAATGCAATACCCCCCACCCTGGAGTTAAGATAAACATCTTCAATCCTTTTAACCATCGTGATGTTGTTAATATCACTCAGGTCAAAAGTGAGTACATCCAGATAGCTGTCGGCATACAGATAATTTCCTTTGGCAGCCATGTCGAAGTTACCGGGTATTTTTATAAAACTCAGCGGTACCGGGTTGGTTTTATCGGCATTATCGATTACGTGAACCCCCTCTCCCGGTTCATTGACAAACAGGGTATTGCCATAAATATAGATTTTCCCGGAGGCTGCCATGTCTCTTGGGGATTCTTGCTGTACCGAAGATCTGATATCTTCCAGGGAAGTATAAACCGGCTCGTAGTAATGATATACCTGGGTGGTTTCACACTTATCGGTACATCCTTCCAATACCATTCCCAGGAAAATCAATAAGAAAACGAAAACAAAAAATCTTAATAAGATATCCCGTAATTCAATCATAGACATTTTCATAGTCAATCCTTTAAGGGTTTTACAATAGGTTTTATCAAAAACGCATTTTCACCTAGGAGGACACGACAGTTGTCAAATTGGTTGGAATGCCCCAAACCACCGATGAGCTTTTAAAGGTTAACGCTGTCATTCATCTGCTTTCGAGGCGGGATGTCGCAGACTACTTTGTTATAACTTAGCCGGGATATCAAAATTTTACCAAAACAGAAACCGGCATTTCTGCCTTGTGGTGTCAATAATTAGCGAGAATCATATCAAGCTACCACCTTTTGCGTTATTTTTTTTATTTTTTAGTAATAATTACCCCATTTTACGTTATTCTTTGAAATTTTAAATCCCTTAAATTTGGGGGGGTCACCTGTATTTTAATTTCACTCCACCAATAAAAAATTTGACTTTTTAAGGATTATTTAGTGTATCCTAACGATTGTTTGGTAAAACTTTCACTAATTATTCCTAATGGATTAACTTAAAATAATTCAAATCTTAATTAAACTCTTATTGATTATGAGAAAACTATACCGAAAGTTCCAAGTGCTGCTGGCCTTGTCGCTGCTGGCAGTTGGGACCGTTTCCGCACAGCAATTTTCGCTCAACGGAAAAGTCACCGACTCTGGCACGGGGGAGCCACTGGCAGGTGTGAATGTGATTGTAAAAGGTACTACAATCGGTGTAATCACCGATATCGATGGTAATTACAACTTGACCATCCCAGGCACAGAGGGGGTCATTGTTGCTTCTTTTATTGGCTATCTTACTAAAGAATTGCCGGTTAATAGTACTACTGGTACCCTTAACATCGACATGGTGGAGGATGTGACCAACCTCGAGGAAGTGGTGGTCACCGGTCTTGCTTCTTCGGTTAAGCGAAGTAATCTTGCCAATGCCGTTAGCACTGTATCAGCCGATGAGTTACTGGGTACTACCGATCCGCAGACGCTGGATAACGCACTTTACGGTAAACTTAACGGTGTTAACATCAATGCCAACGGCGGCGCTCCCGGCGGGGGCATCAGTGTCCAGTTGAGAGGTATCTCTACATTAGGCGCTGGTTCATCACAACCACTATATATTGTAGACGGCGTATATGTGGACAATTCAACCATCAGGACCGGCCGTACCCAGGTCAGCGGGGCTAGCAGTGGACAAAATGCAACCACACAAGATAATGCTGCTAACAGGATTGCAGATTTGAACCCGGAAGACATCGAAAGTATCGAGGTATTGAAAGGTTCTTCAGCAGCAGCGATTTATGGTACAAGGGCCAATGCCGGAGTAATAATCATTACCACTAAAAAAGGAAAGGCGGGAAAAACCAAAGTGAGCCTAAGGCAGGATCTTGGCATTGCCCGTGCCCTTAACCTGCAGGGTTTTGACGATTGGAACCCTGACAAAATAACAGCTTTTTTTGGCACAGGTGAAAGGGCCGAGGCAGAACTTCAAGCCTACCTTCAGGCGGTCGCCGAGGGCAGAATAACTAACTGGGAAGAAGAATTTTACGGTGAAACACCTCTTTTGAGTAACACTCAGGTAAGTGTATCCGGAGGAAATGAAAAAACCACCTTTTATGTTTCCGGCGGGCTGAGGACCGAAGATGGTATTCTAAAGAATACCGGTTTCGACCGTTACTCGATCAGGGCCAACATAGATCACAAGTTCTCCAAAAAACTGGATATGAGCCTTAATTCAAATTACATCCGATCCAGCACCCAGCGCGGTTTTACGGGGAATCAAAACAATACCGGGGGTAGCATCGGCTATAACATCGCTTATTTGCCCTCTTACGCAGATATTTTCCCTGATGCCCAGGGCAACTACCCCAACAACCCCTACTTTAACGATAACCCATTGGCTATTAGAGATCTGGGCGTCAACGACTCGAATGTGGACCGCTTTATTGTGTCTTCTGCTATCAACCTTAACCTGTTGCAAACAGATAACTCATTATTAAAATTTACAGCTCAGGGTGGCATCGATTATATCAGCGCCAATTCGCTGGTTTATTTTCCTGAAATTCTGCAACACCAGCAAGCCCTGGCTAACCCCGGTGACGTCATGTGGGGGAGAAACGATAACTTGAATACAAACTGGCAAGCATTTTTAATATTTAACACCAATGTTGGCAAAACCAACTTTAACACACAGGTTGGTACCGTAAGGTTACACCAGAGTGTGGAAAACCTGCTGACCCGTGGCCGAGGATTGTCCGGAGGACAAACGAACCTGAGGTGGGCCACCGTTCAATCGATACAGGGTCAATTCGATCAGACAGTAACTGATGTCGGAATAGTGGCTCAGGAGGAAATTAATTGGGACGATAAAATCATCGGTACGGTAGGCGTTCGTTTCGATAGGTCAACATTGAACAGGGACCAGGATAAGTTTTACGCCTTCCCCAAGGCATCGGTTGCCGCTAATATTGCTAACTTTGATTTCTGGACTGTCAACAACGTAAATCAGTTAAAACTGAGGGCCGCATATGGAGAAACCGGCGGTTTGCCAAATTTTGGCAATACCTTCGAATCACTTACTCCCCAGTTGATTGGCGGATCGCTGGGCGGTCAGGTGAGTGTCAGAGGGGTGGATCCTAATCTTGAACCTGAAACTGCCTCTGAACTGGAATTCGGATTGGATGCAAGTTTTTTTGGAAACTTAATTTCACTGGAAGCTACCTATTATATCAAAGAGGTAAATGACCTGATCCTGGATCAGGTACCGGCAGAATCAACGGGTATTCAGGCCATCGCCACAAATGCCGCAGATCTTGAAAACAGAGGAATAGAACTGGCTTTGAGTGGTTCTCCCGTCAGAACAAACAATGTTAACTGGTTTTCAAAAGTGTTGTACTGGAAAAACAGGGCTGAAATTACCAGATTAAACATTCCCCCATTTACCACAGGCGGATTCGGGCCTACATTGGGAACCTATCTGATTGCAGAAGGACTATCGCCAACGACTATCGTTGGCACACCCGGTGATGCCGATATACCAGGAGGTTTTACGATGCATGGAGACAGACTGGCTGATTTTCAAATGACATTTTTAAATCAGATCACTTTGTATAAAAACTGGGAATTAAGTTTCCTGTTCCATTGGAAACAAGGTGGCGATAACATCAACCTTTCAGCATTTTTATGGGACGATGGAGGAACCACGCCAAACTGGAATGGTGACGACGACGGCGATGGCATACCCAACGGCGAAGACCGGCAAAGGGAATGGATTTCAGACAACAATGCAGGTGTGTATATCCAGGATGCTTCTTATGTTAAACTGAGGGAAATCGGATTATATTATACGCTGCCACAGAATTTAACCACCCGTTTATTTAACGGTTTGGTGGAAAGAGTAAAACTTGGATTTAGTGGAAATAACTTGTTCCTGTGGACAGATTACGAAAGCTATGACCCTGAAGTATCTAACTTCGGAAGTCAGCCAATAGCATCCAACATCGAAGTTACACCCTATCCTACTTCAAGAAGGATGTTCTTCCACTTAAATATCGATTTTTAATTAAGCAGGTGTAATCCAAAATTTAGAAAAAATGAAAAATATATTTTATAAATTAGGCTTTGCGTTGTCGCTTATATTCATTATCAGCAGTTGCGAAGTCGATGAGGTGGAGGATCCCAATAACCCCTCCTTAGGAAGTGTTTTAAATGATGCCAGCAAAGCAGAACTTCAAACCCTGGTTTCAGGCTTAGAGGCCAGGCACAGGGCTTTTTATGGCAGTGCCACACAAATGTTCGGAAGTTTTGGCCGGGAACTTTGGGCCTATTTTCAATCTGATGCAAGATTCGTCGCAGACTGGTTGGGTATTGGATTAGATGGGGTGACCTATCCGGATTTCTTCGCCTCCGGAGGTACATACATCACGCCTTATTTAGCAGTGAAACAAGCCAACACCCTGATCGATGCGGCCAATGGCTCTACTGCACTTACAGAACAGGAAAGAAACGGCTATATTGGGTTTGCAAGAACTATCAAAGCCTATCAGTTACTGATTCCATTGATGCAACAATTTCAAAATGGCATCAGGGTAGATGTCAATGATCCCCTGAATCCCGGCCCTATCCTATCCTATGATGCCGCTTTACAGGCCATCAGGGATCTCCTGGACCAAGCGCAAAATGAGTTAAACGGTTCTTCATTTGCCTTCTCATTAGCCGGTTTTGATGAATTTGACACCCCTGAGTCTTTCACACAACTTAACAGAGCTATTGCAGCCAGGGCCTCTTTATACGCAGAAGATTGGCCCGGCACCCTGACCCATTTATCTGACTCTTTTTTGAAGCTTGAAGCAGGTGCAGAACAAATGAATGTAGGCCCTACCATCGTATATGGAGAAGCGCCGGATGTTAACAACCCGCTTTTTTATCCACCTGATGCGGCTACAAATACCATTGTAATTGTGCACCCGGCATTGATAGAAGATGCCATCCCAGGAGATTTGCGTGTCGAAAACAAATTTTTCAAAAGGAAAGAAGCCGTATTTAATCCCGGAGTAACAGATGCAGATGGAAACGATATTCCAGGTGAATATCAGGATAACCGGTGGGCCAGCAACATTGCGCCTATTAGATTTATAAGAAATGAAGAACTCATTTTGATCTATGCAGAGGCAAGTGCCAAACTTGAGAACACCAATGACGCTGTAGATGCGATTAATCTAGTCAGGAACACCTGGGAAATTGGAAATTACACCGGCAGTACCCTGGAAACGGATTTGATCGATGAAATTCTTTTCCAACGAAGGTATTCTCTATGGGCTGAAGCCGGGCACCGATGGATTGATTTAAGGCGAACAGACCGGCTCAATGATACTTACATTGACCTGCGTGACCGTGGATCAATATTTAACCAGGTTAGCCGGAGAACCTCCGAAACCAACTGGGATGCCAGTAACTGATTGAAAATATGATGCATCAGTAGCTGTCCAATAAGTTTTATCTGGCTAAGAAATGGCAAATTTTATTTGACTTTACGTTAACAATACACTCCTAAACTATCTCAAGGGAGGAGTAACTCCCCCTTTCTTTGCTTCGCCGGCTATGTGTCGCCGATGCTTTAATGGAGGCCCAGGCTATGCGAAAGCAGGGAAAGGGAGCAAAGGGGTGTGCCACTTTTGGAAACAAATAAAATTTGGTTACAAGCCGGAAAATAATACTTATTTGGACAGCTCTATCATTAAAAAAATCTAAAACCAGGTGCCCGCATGTACCTTTGTAACCTTGATAACTTACTCCGCGTAAATTCAATCAGATGATTTTTTTTAATTTCAAAATTTCAGCCACTGCGCTGTATTTATTTTTAATTTCAGAAGCCTGTTTCACCACATCTATCAGGGCATTGGGTCAGATCGTTGATAAGGAAATCAGCCAATATATTTATGGAGGTTCAGGACCCGTTTCTGAAATAAAACCAGTCAAACTGAATCCCAACGCCCTACACATCTATTCCGAACCCGATTGGCAAACAGGTAAGATCAACTTCTATGGGGAAGGAAACCTTGTCAATGTCCCTTTACGTTACGACATTATCCGAAACCGCCTTGTTTTACAAATGGAAGATGAATTGAAAATCCTGCATGGAAGGCATGTGCGAAGTTTTGAATGGTTGCTACCCGCGCTGAACCGCAAAATCAAATACATGAATTGCGGTGAATTTATGTTTAAAGATAAAGAAATCACCGGTTTTTTAGAGGTACTGGTCGAGGGTAAACACAGTTTATTTTGCCATAAAGTAGTAAAAATTTTTCAGGGCAATTCTTCTACTTCGCTCAGTGGAAGTCACAGAAAAGATGATATCTACCTGATAGATCACTACTACACTATGCGTGGAGGCTTTATCGTTACCCTGTCAAAAAAGAAAAGAGAACTCCTTGATTTTTTCGGGGAACACGAGGCAGGCATAAATAAATATATCAAGCAAAACGGCCTCCTGATAAAAAGAAAAACAGATTTGATCAAAATCTTTGCATACTACAACCAGCTCCCTGACAATCAGTAGCTAAAAACCTTCATCATCCCCTGCCCCCCTGCTCCTAACACCCCTCCCCTGTCTCCTCTCTTCTGACTCCTCTCACCCGCCTCCTGCCCCCTCCTTTAGTTACCAAAACTTTTGTATCTTTACCACAACCTATGCAAAAGGCCAGACTCACGGCCTTTCATATGACTAATTACTAATAAATGGAATAATCACTTAACCATTTCGTACAGCAGCCTTTTCAGCGACCTGGTTTTTGTTATCCCTGATCAATTGTTAAACAAAAGAAATAAAAAAAATGAAAGAAGTTATCAATCAAAGCCAGGTCAAAGTGCATTATACCGGTACCCTTGACGACGGTTCAGTATTTGACTCATCAGAGGGCCGCGAGCCTCTGGCATTTACCGTAGGTGCCGGAAACATGATCCCCGGCTTTGAAAAAGCGGTACTTGGCATGAAGCTAAATGAGACAAAAAAAGTCACAATACCCTGTGATCAGGCTTATGGACCGGTTAGAGATGATTTAATTCAGGAATTAAACAAATCCATTTTACCCGAAGGGTTAAACCCTCAAATCGGTCAGAAACTGCAATCTCAGGATAACGAGGGACGATCATTTATTGTTACTGTAAAACAGGTAAAAGAAACCACCATTGTAATAGATGGAAACCATGAACTGGCCGGGAAAGATCTTCAATTTGAAATCCGTCTGGTAGAGCTCAATTAGGGGCTCCCCGCCTAAAAAAGGTACTTGAAAACCTGTGTTTTTAGCTATAAAACAAAAATTCAGTAATTTCCGGAACTTTACTACCCTTAAAATTCCTTTAATTACATGAAATTTCTATCTTTAAAAATTTGAAACAAAACCTTTTAAGTTCAAAGGCTGGATAATAAAGTCTGAGAAATTGCTGGGACCATTTGCAAAAATTGTTTTGGAGGGATTTTTGATTGATCTATACAATGAAAGCAAGGACCACTGAAGCAAGGAAAATAATATTAATTTTATCCGTTTATGAAAACAAAATTTTTAGTGGCTCTTATGCTGTCGATACTAGCAGCAGATGCCTACGCTATCAGAATTCCTGATGATAAATACAAGCCAAGTGATACCCTTGAAAAGGCTCCTGAAAATTGGTTCCACCTCGATCCGGAAGAGGACCTGATCAACGGAATAAGCTCTACAAAAACCTACCGGGAATTGTTAAAGGGGAAGAAATCCCGCTCTGTTGTCGTGGCGGTTATCGACTCCGGTATTGACATAGACCATGAGGATCTGCAAGGGGTCATATGGGTCAACGAGGGCGAAATCGAAGGAAATGGCATCGATGATGATAAAAACGGCTATGTGGACGACATCCATGGATGGAATTTTATCGGCGGCCCTGAAGGTAATGTAGATAAGGATACCTATGAACTTACCAGGGAATACGGAAGACTGCTCAAAAAGTATGAAGGCCTTTCTGAGGAAAATAAAAAAGCCGATAAAGAATACGAATATTTCCAGAAACTGGAGGCAGAATACAAAAAAACAGTCGGTGATATGGAAACCAAATACAGGAGTTTCAAGGGGTTTTATGAAGGATACAAGTTATCCAGAAAGCTCATGGAAGCATACATCGGTACCGAAGAGCTTACCCTTGAAGATGTGATGGCAGTCTCATCAACCGATGAGAAAGTCAACTCTGCCCAACAAATGATGAAATATGTCTTTGAGAGCGGGATCGACGAAAAAGAGTTTGAAAAGGGAAATGAATATTTTGATGTAGGCCTCAATTACGGATATAATTTATCTTATAATCCCAGGGATATTGTAGGAGATGATTATGAGGATAAACAGGAGAGATACTATGGAAACAATGATGTAAAGGGAGAATTTAACTTCCATGGCACCCATGTGGCAGGAATTATTGCCGCCACTCGGAATAACAATTTGGGCATTGACGGTGTAGCCGATAACGTTAAAATAATGGCCATCAGGGCAGTTCCCAATGGTGATGAACGAGACAAAGACATCGCCAATGCCATCAGGTATGCCGTAGACAATGGTGCACAGATCATCAATATGAGTTTCGGCAAGTCGTACTCCCCTTACAAGTCTGTGGTAGATAAGGCCGTAAAATATGCAGAAAAAAACGATGTTTTATTAATACACGCGGCAGGTAACAGCTCTAAAGATATAGATGTAAAAGATAATTTCCCTTCACAGACCTACGAGTCCGGAAAAGATGCCAGAAACTGGCTTGAAATTGGAGCTTTGTCATGGAAGAATGGGAAAGAGTCCGTTGCTACATTTTCAAATTACGGAAAAAACTCAGTAGATGTTTTTGCACCCGGCGTTGACATTTACTCCACAGCACCAAAACAGGCATATGAAAGCGCCAGTGGTACCAGCATGGCTGCGCCTGTAACCTCGGGGGTTGCGGCAATCCTGAAATCCTACTTTCCGTCATTGACGTCCAAACAGGTACGGGATATCGTCATTCAGTCTTCGGTAAAACATAGCAAATTAAAAGTTTTGAAACCCGGGGGCAAAGAGGAAGAAGTACTCTTCAGCGATCTGAGCAGAACCGGTGGAGTAGTTAACGCATTTGAGGCCGTTAAACTCGCCGAAAAAGTTGTCAAAAACAAAAAGAAATTAAAAGTTTACTAATCCCGACAGTTTACAAGCACCTGATAAAACCTCTTTCAGGTGCCTGTGAACTCGGGCTTTTTGGTTTTTTCTATGATAAATGACAAGCTTTTGTCAATTACCGCTTCATTCCTCAAAATTCTTGTATGACCTAACAAAGAGGTAACCATGATTTCGGCCCCGGGGATTAATGCCTTCAGCGTCTCGGCTTGGTCAATACTTACTTCCTTGTCATTTTTATCGTGTATTAACAACAGGTTAAATGGAGGTAGTTGCTCCGCCAGCACTTCGCTGCTGAAAGAACTAAACGGTCTCCCGTACTTCTTTTGTACGAGATTGTCAAAGCTGGCGCCAACTTTTGCACTGCCATTGATTTTTTTCAAAAACTCCTCTATAATTTTATCTCCATTGGTAGGACTAGCGATGTTTATCAGGTTTTCTACAGGCAATCCCTGGCTCATAGCAAAAATAGTTGCCGCACCGCCAAAGGAGTGCGTGATTACCCCGCAGATATCCCCATAATATTCTTGTAACGCTTTTAATACCTGTTCAAATTCAATAATATTTGTGCGCTTACCGGAAGAAGCCCCATGAGCCGGACCATCGAATGCCACCACCTTAAATCCCCTTTCAACAAAGGGCTCGACAAATTTGAAAAACTGGGTTCCTCTACCTGACCACCCGTGTACAAAAAGCACCACCGGGCCCTGCCCCCAGGAATAACATTGAACTTGCAGATTACCTGCATTCAACCTGAACTTAACGGCACTTTCCATGACTGGCATCTCGCGCTTTGGCCAGGTAAACCTTATTGGTTTGAAAAACAGGTTGAAAGCCCATCTGTTGGCCAAAGGTGGCAGTACTTTTTCTACTACGGGAAAAAGCTTCCGGAAGGCAATCATCATGAGTGGTGTTTTTGATTTTTTATTTTTCATAGTTTCAATTTTAAGACCGATCGGTCTTTTTTAATAAAAAAAATTTTATGGTTTATAGATCCTTTCTTTTAAATATCGTTTTAAGGTCTTGACGGCCACATCGATACAGGATTTATCATTAACCCTTGACATGATAATGGCCCCTTCGAGTGTGATAATAATCAGCGTGGCCAGGTCATTTTGGTCTGCGTCCTTTCTAAACTCGCCTGAGGCTATGCCTTCCCGCACCTTTATTTCTATGTACTTTTTTAATGAATTGATAGCTTCATTGGCCTTTTGCTTTAACAATGGATGGGTGTTGGAGGCATCAACAGCCGTATTAAATATTGGACAGCCTCCTTCCATCCCCGGTACCGACGCCAGCTCGGCATAAACCTCAATAATGGAATGCAGCTTTTCTGTCGGTGTCTTGTCATAATCCAGCCGTTTGCGGAATTGCTTCAACATTTTTTTAAAACTGTAATCAAAAGCCTCGAGCGCTATTTCATCCTTGTTTTTGAAATGATTGTAAATTCCACCTTTTTTCAAGTCCGTGGCTTCCATGATATCACTCAATGAACACCCATGATAACCATGTACATTGAAAAGTTCTGCAGACTTACTGATGATTTTCTCTCTTGTATTCAGACCTTTTGTCATTTCAACATCCCCTGTTCCGGAAGATTATTTATTGTTAAAGCGGTTTTAAGACCGATCGGTCTCAAAGATACTCATTTAATCCTGAAAAAAAAATCCATTTCTTTTCCAGTTAAGCGCCATTACTACACAGATTAGTTTTTATACCCCATTTTGTGTGAAATTAAGCAGTGTTTTGGGTTCGATATTCGAATTAAGAAATAATTCCAATGAATTTTTCTTCAATAATTAGTATTTTAATTAAACAAACCCACATACACCAAGATGACCAGTCTAAAACCATTTTATAACCTGACACTTGTATGTTCACTGCTACTTCAGTTGGTGATTTCAGGCTGTGGTCAACCTTTGTATGCACAAATAGTGGACAAAAGCCCTAACATATTCTTAACGAGCAGCAATGGCCTGATCCCGGAAGTAAGACCTCTGCCGGAGGATGCCGGTGAAATAAAGTTGTTTTTGGAGGATGAGTGGTATATAGGCGATGTCAAATCCTTTGATCGTGAGTTTATTATCAATAAACCGTTAAAATACGAGATTATTCACAATCGCCTTGAAATGCAGATAAACGGTCAAACTATGGGTTTGAGTCACAATCATGTGAAAAGCTTCGAATGATTCAATGTCACCGATAACCGAAGGGCAGTTTTTTTGAATTGTAAACACCTGCTTTTTAAAGATGATCAGCCAGTGGTTTTTTTGGAAATACTGTCAGAAGGAAAGATCACCCTGTCCAGTCATAAAACCGCAAAAAAATTTCAAAGAAGTCGCAATAGCCCGGCAGCAAGAGGCCATAAAAAGGATGGATTTTTTGTAAATGTGCAGTTTTACTATTCAGTAGACGGGGGTCTGATTATGCCCCTTCCCAACAAAAGAAAGGAACTTTTCAGACTTTTTCATGATAAAAAGGATGTTGTCAAGCAATTTATCGCCTGGAATGGCCTTGTTTTTAAACAGAAAGAAGATTTGGTGAAAATCTTTGATTTTTATAATTTGCTTTCCGAGAAATAGCCGGCAAGGTGGATGAGGACGCCTGGCCCCTTCTCATTTCCCATCGATCCTGCGCCTCCTTTTTGGGTCCCTGTCAACTTGCCCGGTAATACGCCGGGACAACCAACCATCGTGCCCATGGATGAAGGCACTGGGAGGTTGGGGACTTAAGGCAAAACTTGAAAGCTTAGACAGAATTCGCATTGTTCAGTAAATGAACTTTATCATTCAAGCGACCAGATCACGGGTCAATTGACCGGGATCTCCTCTTCCTCGGTCAATTGGCTGTGATCTATTTTATCCAGAAGCTTGCCGAAATTGTTGTAGTACTCCCAAACTCCTACTTTTTTTCCTGCATTAAACTCACCCTTCGATTCTACCATTCCACTGCGAAAATGATAGGTCCATACCCCCTGTGGCTTCCCGTTTCGCATCGACCCCTCAGATTCTATCTTGCCATTATTGTAATAACTTTTCCACGCACCATTGGGAAGGCCATCTTGATAATTGGCTACTACACGTAATTTGTTTCTCGTATCATAGCTGCGTTTTTCTCCCTGACCATTTTTAAAAGTTCCCCTTGGCAATGTGTCCCCCTTCATAGTATGGTAAGGGCCTATCTCCATGAGCCTGCCATCTGACCAGGTTTCTTCCTGTATTAACTGTCCGTTGTCATAAAACAATCCCCAAAGCCCCTCTTCTTTACCTTTGTTGAAGGACCCAATCGACTTAATAGTGCCATTGGGATGGTACTGAAACCATTGACCATCCTCCATTCCGGATATATATTTGCCTTCTGAGATCAGAACTCCCATTTCGTTAAAGTATTTCCAGTTACCGTGCTTTTGATCCACAAAGTATTTACCAATGGCATAAAGACCCCCACTTTCATAGTATGATTTCCACAGTCCCTCCTTTTTTCCCCATTCATAATAGCCCACAACACTTTGATTTCCATTTTCATGAAATTCAAGGTATGTGCTATCAGGTTGCCCATCCTTATGATGGAGAATCAGTTTTTCACTTTGATCCCGATGGAATTCCTTCCATGTTCCAACCGGGATCCCTTTGCGGTATTGATAGTCTTTACTTAGCTGACCGTTCCCGTGGTATACTTTGTACATACCATCAAATTCGCCATTGTTGTAACTAATTACTGATCTTTTTCTTCCAAAAAAATAGTATTCCACCCATATACTGTCTTTTTTCCCCTGCATATATTTACCCTTTTCGGCCAGGTTGCCATTTTCGTGATAAATATTGAAAATACCATGTTCTTTATTGTTTTTGTATTTTGTAGATGACAATAACACACCGTATGGATCAAAAGTCCTGATCTCATAATCCCTACCATTATTGCTGAATTCTGTAATAGAATATAACTGTCCGTAATCAAAATACGACCGCCATGTCCCAACCTGATAATTATTTTGAAACTGGCCCTCTACTTTTTTGCCCCCTGCTTTGTAAAACTCAACCCAGTCGCCATCCTTTAACCCGTTTTTATAGTTAGTTTTAATTGCGGTCTTTCCAGAGGGAAAAAACTCCGTATATTCTCCATGTAAAAGTCCGGTACTATAGTTGGCCACCAAGGACTTACGTCCATTTTTGTGATAAATAACCCAGGGGCCATCCCTTTTATCATTTTTGAAGTATCCTTGCTGTACTACCTGATTCTGGCGGTTCAGTACTTTCCATAAACCCTCCTTTCTTCCATCCTCATACTTTCCATCCAGCCGCCATGTAGTATCTATCCGATGAAGTGAAAGCTGTTCCGACTGGGCCTTCAAATCGTCATGAAGCGTTAAACAGCCAAGCAATGTGACTAAAAAATAAATACTTTTATTCATAAACCGGTGATTTCTTTAAATTTAATGATTCCTGGTATTTTAATGAACTAAATATGGAAAACATCAAACTTAAGCAGATATATGTTCACTGCCAACCATATACTAATTTTCAATATAACAGGATTCGATTTCTTATCATCAAAAATCATACTAATGTTAAGGGCATAACAAACCACAAATTTCCTAACAATCCACTCACACAGCGACCGGTCCCAAAAACAATCACTAATAATCGAAAGTCAAAGGGCTGAAGTTGATGAATAAACCATAAAAAAATGTAACTTTCATTTCAAAAGGATATACAATATGTAACCCAAAAGAACTCTAATTATCTTAAACGTTAAGCTATGAAGAAAAGAACAACTTTTTTAATCTATTTCCAGGCAATTATGGTGGTTGCCTGTATGCAACCCGGGCAAAAGGACCGCTTCACCACCAAAACCGCTGAAAGCCAGGGCTATCGATACGAGTATGTGACCAATGATCCTTTGAAAGTAAGAATTTATACATTACCTAACGGATTAAAAGTTTACCTGAGCGATTACAAAAACGCCCCGAGAGTCCAGACATTTATTGCTGTCAGGGCCGGTGGTAAAAATGACCCCGCCAGCGCCACGGGCCTGGCACATTACCTCGAACATATGATGTTTAAAGGAACCGCAAATTTTGGAACACTGGACTGGAATAGTGAAAAACCCTGGCTGGACAGCATACAACATATGTTCGACCATTACCGCACTTTAACAGACTCTGTTGAAAGAGTGCAGTATTACCGCCTGATAGATCGGGTTTCCAACGAAGCGTCAAAATTTGCCATACCCAATGAATACGACAAAATGGTGGCTGCGATAGGGGCAAAAGGCACAAACGCATACACCACCGAAGACCGTACTGTCTACATCAATGACATTCCTGCCAATCAGATGGAAAACTTTTTGATCATTGAATCCAACCGCTTTAAAAAAATCGTTAACAGGTTGTTTCACACAGAATTGGAGTCGGTTTACGAAGAAAAAAACCGCTCCCTGGACAATGACAACTGGAAGGTCTATGAAACGCTTTACAAAACAATCTTCAAAAACCATCCTTACGGAACCCAAACGGTAATCGGAACCATCGACCACCTTAAAAATCCGTCAATTACGGAAATAGAAAAATACTTCTACAAGTATTATGTGCCGAATAATGTTGCCATTTGTATGAGTGGCGATTTGGACTATGATAAGACCATTAAGCTTATTGACCAATACTTTGGCGATTGGCAACCTAATGAAAATTTACCGGCTTGGGTCAAAATAGAGGAGGAACCTATTATCAGTCCTGTAGAAAAAGAGGTGCTGGGGCCAGATGCCGAAAGTGTCAATCTCGGATTCAGGTTTAAGGGACGGGGCAGTGAAGACTTTAAGCTGGTGAGACTCATCGATATGATGCTAAACAACAGCGAAGCGGGTTTGATAGACCTGAACCTGAAACAACAACAAAAAGTACTCGAGCCGGGGAGTTATGTAGATAAGTTAAACGACTACTGCATCCATACTTTTTACGGGACCCCCAGGGAAGGACAATCCTTGCAAGAGGTCAAAAACCTGTTGATAGGTCAAATCGATCTGATCAAAAAAGGGGAGTTCGAGGACTGGTTGGTGCACGCGGTAATAAACGACCTCAAAAAGTCCAGTATTCAACAAAGCGAAAATAATGCCTCCAGAGCCAATGACATGGTTATTGCTTTTACAAATAATATCTCATGGGAAGAATATGTCAGCGAACTGGACAATCTTAGAAAAATAACCCGGCAGCAGATCATCGATTTTGCTAACGAACACTATGGCGACAATTATGTAGTAGTTTATAAAAAAACCGGCAAAGACCCTCATGTTCAAAAAGTGATAAAACCCGAAATCACCAAGGTAAACCTGAACAGGGATGAAAAATCTAAATTTCAGGAAGACCTGCTAGCCAGGGATGTAGATAGGCTAAGCCCCGTTTATCTTGACTACGAGCGTGACATTAACCAATTGTCAATGGATCAGGACGTGCAGGTGCTGTATATGCAGAATACTGAAAACGAACTTTTCAGTCTGTATTATTTATCAGATGCAGGCAGCAATAATAATCCGAAAATGAAGATTGCCGTAGAATATTTGCAATATACAGGAACCGATAGCCTGTCTTCAGAGGATTTTAAGAAAGAGCTTTACAAGTTGGGTTGTAGCTTTAATGTATTTGCATCTTCAGATCGCACCTACGTGATGCTTAACGGTTTATCAGAAAACATGGAAAAAGCCATGATATTATTTGAGGACCTGCTTGAACGGCCGCAGGGTGATGAAGAGGCGCTTGCGAAAATGATTGATGGTATCCTGAAGGAGCGGGAAGATGCCAAAAAAAGTAAATCCACCATTTTGTATGGTGGTATGTTAAATTACGGGCTTTATGGCCCGGAATCTCCATTCACCAATGTATTGTCCAACGAGGAATTGCTGGGATTGACGCACGGTGAATTGATTGATATCATCAAAGGATTTACCAAAACCGAGCACAGAATACTCTATTACGGTCCCAAAAAAGAAGAAGAACTGATCAAAGTTTTAAACAAAAACCATCGCCTGTCCGGTTCACTGCAACCCACCCCGGCATTGGTGGATTATGAAATTATCGATACTGATCAAACCAAAGTTTATTGGGTAGACTACGATATGGTGCAGTCCGAAATCATTTTTATTAGCAAAGAAGGCCGCTACGATCCTATGCTGGCCCCTGAAAAAACCCTTTACAATGAATATTTTGGTGGTGGTATGGGATCGGTGGTTTTCCAGGAGATAAGAGAGGCACAAGGCCTTGCCTATTCGGTATGGGCGAATTACGGCACCGCTTCCAAAGCTTCAGGGCATGATCAGTTTTTAGCTTACATCGGTACACAAGCCGATAAGCAAAAGGAGTCCATGGAAGCGCTGCTAGCGATTATTAATGAGCTTCCTGAGTCAAAAGTGGCCCTGGAAACTGCGAAAAAGGCCATTATGAATAAAATCGAAAGCGAGCGGATTACCAAGACCAGCGTTTTATTTAATTATGAAGATGCCAAAAGAAAAAACCTTGACTATGACATTCGCAAGACCATATACGAAGGTATCCAAAACATGACCTTCGAAGACCTGGAGGCATTCCAGGAAAAGCATATTAAAAACAATGAATACAACATGCTGGTACTGGGAAGCAAAGATAAACTCGACTTCGACGCCCTGAGGAAATACGGTGATGTTACGGAGTTGAGCCTGGAAGAAATCTTTGGCTATGAAAAGGTCGATCGAATTGCTTTAGAATGAAATTAATGGCCTGGTTAGTGCAATAAATTATATGTCATCGTGCCACTATTTTATAAAGGAAACCGGAGTGGCACGATGAAACAGGGGTATACCCTACTAACGGTTAATGATGTTGATGAATGTCAACCAATTTTTAAGCGAGAACTGATGAAATGCTTTCCATTGATCCAGCTCGATTCGCCAAACCAGTTTCAAAAAATTCAGGCGCAGCAGCACTTCATTAAACTTCTTCGGGTTCAACCGGCTTATGGGTACAAAATCAGAGGTAGACAGATCGTGATTCCAGGGATCGTCTGACAAATTCAGATAAACCGGTTCGTCTTTCAGTAAAGACCAGGAATCAACAAAGCAAGCATGATACCGATCCAGAAAATGACCTTTCAGCAATAAATGATTACTTAGATAATGACCCCACCAAAAGATGCAGCGATAAGCGAAAATGTCATTTTTACTAAAAAACCTTGGACAATCCAGTACCACAAACGGCAATTCCTTATAGTTTTCCCCCTTGGTTATTTTCCCGGATTTAGTGATTAAAGCATCAGGAAACTGAATATCTTCCTTATCAATAGAACGTACAATATCTGATTGGATATCTTCAAATAACCTGATAAAACTATTGATTATCAGCCGTTTGGTTTTAAGGAAATCGGTGTTTTGGAAGTATTTAAGTTCCTTGGCAGTGAATTCAGGGGATTTTGGTTTCATAACTGGCAAATATACCAATTATTTATGCTTAGTCATGTCGATCCGGCCGTTGAATAACTTTCATTACTACCTCATGTTTATCACCGTCTTCGTCCTCCAGAAAAAATATCAAACTGGGGTTATCCTCTTCCCTGTTCTTTTTAATCTCTAATATGCGATTGGAATTTATGTTTTTATTAATCTCCCCACTTAGCTTTAAAATAGCTTCCACAAACTCCAGCTCCAGGGAACTTGGATTATAAGAAATAGTTTTCATAATGATATAGTTAATGCCATATTAAAGATAATAACTTCCTTATGTATAAAAACCCTCATTTAAATAAGAAAATAATACAAGTAATATCCTGGATAAAATATCCAACATTTCGAACAATTACATAATCAGGCATGATTATTCAAACCTTAGTGATTCAATAGGATCCAACCTTGCAGCCTTTCTTGCAGGAAGATATCCGGAAATCAGCCCCACGCAGATACATACAATTAATCCCACGACTATCCATAGCCACGGCACAGTAAAACTTCCGGCTCCTATAAGCATTGGCACTATATTTCCAAGCAAAATACTAAAAATTACACCAAGGCTCCCTCCCATCACACAAATGACAATGGCTTCTATGAGAAACTGTTGTTTAATTTTGGTAGGGGTAGCGCCCAAAGCCTTTCTCACACCTATTTCCCTTGTTCTTTCGGTCACCGAGACCATCATAATATTCATCAGGCAAATAGAGGCGCCAAATAGCGTAATAAATCCTAACACCAGGGCTACCAACCTCATCCAGCCGGCGATATCGTCCAATGTATCCGATAATGAATCACTCTTGGATATTTCAAAGGAGTTTTCTTTTCCGAGTTGATCTTTTCTTATGGCCCTCATGAGCCCCGTAGCTTCGCCCATGGCAAACTGCAACTCTTCAGGACGGTCTATCGATGTGGTGAGTTGGTATCTAAGTGATCTCTGACTTCCCATGGCATTGGCTGTTTCAATAGGGATGATCACCTGACGGTCACCACCGGCATTATCTCCCAAACCACCTTGTTCTTCCAATACCCCGATTACTTTAAATTTCCGGCTCAAAAATGAAACCTCTTTGCCAACCGGGTCTTCATTTTCGAATAACTTATCGGCCACCTGACTGCCCAAAACGACCACATGGGCTCCATTTTTTACTTCTAATTCTGAAAAATTTCTACCTTTATGGAGGTCATAATTTTCCAATATCAGGTGATTTACACCCCCTCCGAATACGCCGACATTAGGGTTGGTAATCTTTGAAAAACGTTTCACCTCAGCCGTCCATGTCAGGCTGGTGGAAATGCCGGAAGTAGACTGGTACCTGAATAGTTCCATAAACTTCTGCATCTCCTTGTATTTAATAACCGGATATACTTTCTGGGCTTTTCCACCACTACTCCTTCGTCTGCTTATATCTTTGATATCGAATGAATTAGCCCCCAGACCTGATAAACTTTCATTGACCTTGGCTTTCATGGCCTCAATGGCAGTTAAGGTACCAACCAGCGCAATGATACCCAAGGCCACGATAGCGGCGGTGATGACAGTTCTCAGGAGATTCGATTTTATAGACTTAATTCCCTCCCTGACATTCTCAACAATATGCATAATCTTTCGTTATAACCCTGTGTACCATAATTTAACTTTTTAGGTTGCTAAAAAGCAAAAAAATTACATAAATTGTTATAGGATTTACATGGTCGGTTAAAACTAAAGATGGTTATGCGTAGATTAGTTCTGTTTTTCATTTTTCTCGGTTTTTTGACAGATAGCTTTGGTTCCAAGATATTCGTTGCGATGGATGAAAGTCAATCCAATCACCTGAAGGCATATGGTATTGCCTATTGGGTATTGGAAAATGATGTAGATGTAGACTGGCTTTTGAATTATAAGGGGGGCAGCTTCATGTTTCAATATTATCAGAAATTTGAAAATGAATTGGTCATAAGAGGGGTTTCCTATCAGGTGGTCTCCGACGCACAGGCCGATCAGATTGTTAATGAAATCTCCAGTCCTTCGGTGAACACCGACCTTATGAAGCTTGAAAAAGCGCCGAAGATCGCTGTTTATTCGCCTAAAAATAAACAGCCCTGGGACGATGCGGTAACATTGGCCCTCACCTATGCGGAAATTCCATATACCGTTGTTTTCGACGATGAAGTGATGTATGATGAACTGGCAAAATACGATTGGCTGCATTTACATCATGAAGACTTCACCGGTCAGTTTGGTAAATTTTATGCCAACTACAGAAATGCCCCCTGGTATATTGAGCAAAAACATCAGCAGGAAGAGCTGGCTAAAAAACATGGTTTTAATAAGGTATCCAAGCTCAAATCTGCTGTTACTTCAAAAATAAGGGATTTTGTTGTTGGAGGTGGGTTTCTTTTTGCTATGTGCTCGGCCACCGACACCTATGACATCGCGCTGGCCGCCACTGGCATTGATATTGTAGACTATATGTTTGATGGTGACCCCCCCCATCCTCTGGCCCAAAAAAACCTGGATTATTCAAAAACATTTGCTTTTGAAAACTTCATACTGGAACGAAATCCTTTGGTATATGAATTTTCAGATATTGACAATCAACAGGCGGAAAGAGGGTTAAGAGAACAAAATGACTATTTCACGCTATTTGAGTTTTCAGCTAAATGGGATCCTATCCCTACTATGTTAACACAAAATCACACCAGAATCATTAAAGGTTTCATGGGACAAACCACTGCCTTTAAAAAGCGCCTTATAAAGGCCGATGTTACCATTATGGGAGAAACCAAGTCTATCGACGAGGCACGGTATATTCACGGCATATTCGGCAAAGGGTTCTGGACTTTTTATGGTGGCCACGATCCCGAGGATTACCAGCATTATGTTAATGAAGAACCGACTGACTTGAATTTACATCCTAATTCCCCAGGTTATCGGCTTATATTAAACAATATTCTATTTCCCGCTGCCAAAAAGAAGAAGCAGAAAACCTGACAGTCTGTCTGAAAGAATATAGAATCACACGCTAGCCTTTTGTCGATGTTGTCGGATCATTTTTTAACCAGCTTACCAGCCAGGTACAATCTATAGCTAAAATAATGGAGCGGGTTCTGACTAAATAAAGCTGGAAATAAGATCGTCCAATAAGTATAAATGTGAGACTTTTGTCCAGGTTTTATTGGTGGCAACGAATAAACTCCTCATATCCGCTTTAATACAAGGCTACAGGCATGAAGCTTTCATAAATATTTGCCAATAAATTATTTTTCGTGCAAGGCAAAGTCAGCTCAGGCAAGTTTGAAGAATCCTGCCGGAAATCCTGTTGATGATCACATCACTTACAAGCCATTTGTAAAATCGGTACACGAGACCACATTAAGATCATTGAGCCTGTTGATGCCCACGTTGCCTCCTGCTAAGATTTCATCCTTGTAAATACCATCATCCAGGTGCACCCTGATACTTCCGTCAAAATTCAGGAGATCCGCAAAGGTAAACTTGGTTTCATCCCCCAAAACACTAAAAATCGTGCGGCTTTGGCCTGATTCTCCCTCAACAGGATTTAATATGGCTACAAGCGCACCATCGGCAGTTATAGGTTCTCTGTGTAAATGCAAAGGATGGACGCCACCATCCTGTGTATTCGACAGCACTACCTCTGCCTGAATACTTTCGTCTTTTCGTTCCTTAAAAGTTATGTACCCTTCGTTGTTATAGTCCGATGAGGCAAATAACTGATAAGTAATTTCGCTTCCGGTGAATTCCCTCAGATCCTGATTCTGGCTGTCGTCATCACAACTTACCACAGTCAATACCAACCAGGCACATGACAAATAATAGAAAAATTTAAATCTTGATTGTAGCATTTTCCCAAATATATTTTCTACACTAAATTTACTAAATTCCGGGCAAAACAGATAAACAATCTGTTGAATCTTTGTTATCATAACGAAAAAACATGAAAAAATATTCATTAATCGATAAGAAAAAAATAAAAAACAGGGGTTGTGCTTAATTAATGTTTTGATTATTGGCACTGTTCTGGCCAATATTGGTAGAGGCAAGGGCTACCCCAATGCTGGCACCGTCCTGATGAATGACAATATGTCCGTCAAAAATCAACAATTCTTCAAAATTCAAAGGGGTAGCATCGGCCAATCCGGAAAACTCTGTAACACTTTGACCAGCAGTGCCATCTACCGGCTCCATGATCAACGCTACCTCCCCGGGATCATCAATACTACCGAAGTACATAATGGCCGGGTGGAACTTTCCCTCTGTAGTATTCTTCAATTGAATGGTGGCCTGTAGACTACCGTCTTTTTTTTCCCTGAATAAAATGCTCCCTGTGACGGCGTAAATAGACTCTCCTTCAAACAAATAAACAGTCTCTTTGCCTGAAAAATCGCCTAAATCCGGTGGATTATCATCACATGAAGCCAGGATCAATATGATTACACACAAAATTAACCGGCAAGATTTACAGAAACAACTCATATCACTAAAAGAAACCATTACGGGCTTAAAATCACAATGTTAATGACTTGCGGGCTAAATCATAAGGGATAAATTGTGTAAACCATTTGCAGGTAACATTTCTTTAGAAAATATAGAGACAATCCCCTGTAGTAGGGATATACCACTAACCGGAAGACTCCCTCAAAACCAGTTTTGTAGCAAGAATTATCTCCTGGTACACGGCGGTTCTTTGTCTGGCATGACATTCCAACTCATCCACCAGGCTTTCGGTGGCCATTTTACCCATTTCCTGTACGGGCTGCTGTACTGCGGTGAGTGAGGGTTTCATTAGCATTGAAAAAGGGTCAACGCTAAACCCAATGACAGCGAGGTCATCGGGTATATGAAGGCCAACGCTCTGGGCGTAAAAAATAGTGGTGATGGTGGTTAAGTTGTTGGCGCATAATGCGGCAGTGGGAGGGTTCTTACATGCTAAAATATCTTTAAGTACCAGGCAGCAGTCTTCTTTGGTAAGACGGGTTTCCCTGATCAACCGGTGATCCGGGTCGATATGGTGATCAATGAGGGCTTTTTTATAACCTTCAAACCTTTCCCTGAATACCTTGCTGGTCATTGATCCGTCCCATATTAAGCACTTCTATGGACGCTATATCCTGGGGATTGATATCGGCCAGTGTAGGCTCAGTAGCTTCCCTACTTCCGTCATCCTGCTGATCAAGGATGGCTGTGTTACCGCTGGTTTGAGGGATTCCATCGATGACAATCAACGGGTCATTACATTACTTGCGGTAAGAGATTGCCTGCCTCTGATCCTGATGGATGAGCCTGCACCCGGCCGGCCACCTTGCGAGACGATGTCAACGCCAGGAACCTGGCACTGTAATGCCTGGGCGGTACCGGCTGTGGGTATCCGCTTGATCGACTCACCGTCAATGGAGGAGATGGCTGCAGTTACATCCCGTTTTTCCTGGGTACCATAACCCACCACAATCACTTCCTGCAAGGAAGCAATATCGGCCAAAAGCGTTACATTAACAATGGACTGGTTCCCAATTTCCATTTTCTCTGTAACAAATCCCACAAAACTAAACAAGAGTACATGGCTGCCATCAGGAACAGCAATCTGGTAATCACCCGCAGTATCGGTGATGACCCCTGTGGAAGTTCCCTCCACCAATACATTTACGCCGGGTAAGCCTTCTCCGTTATCATCGGTAACTTTACCTGTTACACGATTCCGCGCCTGTACATCAATCGCAGAAAATAGTAAAAGCATACTCCATATAAGAAGCCTTGAAAGTGATTTCTCAAAAATCGAAACCCTTTCATAACCATTCTTCCTGCGCAGTGACATACCTGCGCACCTGAACCTTTTTAGGTACTTGTTTTCTCATAGTTTACAATTTAGATTATTAGATTATAGATTTAGCATACCATCATGAGCGGTATTTTTAAGTTTTGATTTGACTTCATAGTTTCGGACCTGTTTTAGGTTATTCCGGTCCTTGCGCTTCCTTTATTATTTCTCAGGTTTTTGAGGAAGCAGGCTCATTGTGACAGTTTGTTTTACAGTTGTATAAGCGCTTGCACAAACTATTCTAAATTTCTAACAGTCTGTATATATTTTACACCACTCCATTGCCATCAGACGATACTATATAGGCTTCAGGTTGGATGAAGGTGGAAACACCAATCGCAGGTATTCGGACCCACTTCACCTTTACTTTCATGACGGTTAAAACATCTTTTACACTGACATCAACCGTTCATTTTTGTTTTTAACTGTTTTTCTGCCAAAAAACCAACGCTTAAAACCTGTTATGGCAACCCGTTTCAGGTAAAAAGTGACGCAATCATATGATAAACAACTGAATTAAAGGCATTGTTCAATAGGGAAGTCGTCTGAACCAAGCACATATTTAAATGCCCTCTAATGGTTTACCTTCCCCAAGATCTGATTCCATATTTTCGCATCAACTTCGACCCCATCTTTTAATTGCTTTTTTCTGGTGGCCAAGGTTCTTTCTCCAGGATATCTCACCTCTTTTTGACCGGACATCAGTTTACCGTCCTTAATGTGTTTGATTACTCTTTCAATGATGGAAGCCTGGTCCCTCGGTGGAACAAGCCTGTTCAGATCGACGGATATAAATACCTGACAGTTACCATATTCATCCTTTTCCAGTTCGCTGGAAGTTTGACCGTTGGCCAAAAGACTGACAAGCAGGTCAAGCATAATCGACAGGCCGGATCCTTTCCAGAAGCCCGCAGGCAAAGACAATTCAGACTGAATAATTTTCAACGGATCCCTGGTGATATCACCATTTTCATCCAGGCCGCCTTCGAACGGCAACTCCTCTCCTCTGTTAGCATATTCCCACATTTTTCCATAAGAATATAGTGATACCGACATATCGAGCAGCAAAGGTTCCTTTTTATTGGGAATGGCAATCACCAGGGGGTTATTCCCTGTACGTGCTTCGGCCCCGCCCCATACCACCATATTGGGCTTGGTGTTGGTAAAACAGATTCCCACCATGCCCTGATCAGCAGCCTGCAAACCATAGCTACCGGCCCTGATCCAATGATTAGTATTTCTCAGGGCCACACAACCTATTCCATGTATGCGTGCCAGAGAGATAGTTCTTTCCATACAAAACAGCGCGTTGAGGTTTCCCGGGCCTAACTGGCCATCCCACTGTTCAATCGCACCCAATGAACCCACTTTCACAGGTTCGGCATCAACTTTGACCCATCCCCGGTCTATGGTTTTGAGGAAAAAAGGAAACCGGTTGATGCCATGTGAGTTGACACCGTCCAGACTGGCCCTGGCAAACAAATCCGCCACTGTAGACGCCTTGTCATCGTTAAATCCGTACTGTAACAATATCCGCTTTAATACCTCTGCTATTTCATTAAATTCTACTGTCATAGAGCATTTTTGTTTTTACATCACAATCTGGTTCCCTGATTTTGCTGACTGGTAAATGGCTTCGATGACAGCCAGGGACTTCAGCCCCTCCCTTCCATTGACCATCGGCTCTTTGTTCTCAATAATATGCTGCACAATTTCAGCCATCTGACTTTTATGCAGCTTGTAATCAATGGCCATGGGATCTGCTGAACCTGTAGCGCTGGTTTCATTGACTGTCGCCGTTGACCCGCTTCCGGTTTCTGGGGTCCATTCGGTAATTTTGCCGCCTTCCAAAATAACATTTCCTTCCACACCATGGATTTCCAACTTTTCCGGATAACCTTTGTAAATTGCCGTACTCCCCTCAATAGTTCCTAGGGCACCGCTCTCAAATTCAAGAATAGCGACACCGAGGTCTTCTCCCTCAATATCATGGGCCAGTGTTTTGGTTCTTCCAAAAACTGATTTCACCGGCCCCATAACATGCAGTAAAAGGTCAATGGTATGTATAGACTGGTTAATCAAAGCCGCACCACCGTCACCCTGAAGGGTACCTCTCCAATCTGTTGAATCATAGTATTGTTGATCCCGAAACCATTTAATATAGGCATTTCCCAATACAGGTTTTCCAAGTTCGCCTTTTTTAACAGCTTCATAAAGCTGCCTGTAATCGGGGCTATATCGATTTTGGAAAATGCAGGCAAGCTTGACTCCGGCTTTTTCACACGCCTCGATCATCTTTAATCCCCTTTCAACCGATATTTCCAATGGTTTTTCTGTGATAACATGTTTTCCGGCACCGGCGGCGGCCAGCGCAGGCTCAAGGTGGAAACCGCTGGGTGTACAGATACAGACCACATCCACATCAGGATGTTCGGTCAATTTCCGGTAGTCGGTAAACGCCTCTACATGATACTGCGCAGCAGCACTTTGCAGTTTGGACTGGTTTCTACTGCTTATCGCTACAAGCTTACAGCTATCCAACTCCATGATACTTTTTATATGGTGCCCTGCAATACTTCCCAGCCCGATGATTCCAAAGCCAAGGGGTTTTTCTTTGTGTGTCATCAAGATTTTATAAATTGTTTTTTACGATAGATTCCATTACAAAATTGGTCCTGGCCGCAGACGCTCCGGTGCTTGGGCAACGGCCTTTGCCACGAAGCTCATCTACCACCGTTTGGATCAGCGGCTGTTGAACATGTGGTGGTAACTCGAAGCTAAAAACTTCTTTGCTTTTACCTGCAACTTCCAAGGTTACTTCCGGGGCGCCAAAACTGGCATATGAAAGCTGCCCTTTACTGCCAACGATGGTCGTAACGTCCCGGTCTGAGACCTCACTGGCAGTAAAACACCAGCTACCGGTTCCTAAAATGCCATTTTCAAAACTGAAAATGGCTGTTACAATATCCTCAGCCTTGTACATTCCGGCCTGATTGGAGGCATATCCTTTCACGTTTTGAACAGGCCCCAATACATAATCAAGGAAATCAAGTTGATGGGATGCCAGGTCATAAAAATAACCACCACCTGCAATATCCGGGTCGACCCGCCAATTATCTGCCTGGAATGCCACAATATCAGGTTCAACAGGCTTAACCAGGTCAATGTTAATCATTCTGACCTCACCAATGATACCGTTATCAATGATCTCCTTTACTTTTAGAAAGTGGGGGAGTGTACGACGATAGTAGGCTACAAACAGTGGGACAGCAGCATTTTTGCAGGCTTCGATCATGGTAATACATTCATCGTAGGTCCTGGCCATTGGTTTTTCTACATAAACCGGTTTTCCTGCCTGCGCCGCTTTGAGGGTATATTCGCAGTGAAAGCCGGGAGGAGTGGCAATGTAAACGGCATTCACCTCCGGATCGTTGATCAGCGCCTCGGCATCATTATACCACCTGGGCACATGGTGCCTGGCCGCATAGTCTTTGGCCTTTTCACCATTCCTTCGCATGACAGCCACCAACCGTGAGCCCTCTATCAGGTTCATGGCGGGAGCACTTTTGACCTCACACACATCACCAACACCAATTATCCCCCAGTTTGTGTTTTCTTTCATTCAGCGCCGAATTTAGGATTTAGTAGATGAGCAGCGATAATATTGAATATTTGTCACTTTTCCATGTTTAGTTGTTAATTTTTCTTGAAAAATGATCGTAACCGGGTAAAAATAAACTTTACTCCGGAAATGAAAAATTATTATCCGAATTGTCGATGACCAATACCCAGTCATTTCCACATTTTCCGGTGAAAAAACCTCAGGCCCCTACCCCCATTTCAAATTGAACTTATCACCCCAGGTAGGCAACATACCTAATATAAAGTCCCGACTCCAGGGCTTTATCAACCACAAACTCTACATGCTCGAGCTGAGCCTAACAAAATTCGCCATTTCACAACCAGATCAAACTTATTGGACACCCCCAATAGCCACCTTTAACTTTCCGGAGCATATTAAGCCATACAATCTAATCATTTTTTATATTTTAATTTCTTGGTAATAACAGCCTTTTTGGGTTAATTTATTTTAGAGTCTGTTTTTTGCAGGTTATTTTTGGTGATAACCCATTAGATTAATCTGAAAAAGTGCTCTGACTATCTGACATTAATAATTTTTTGAATATTTCGGTCTGACAGATGATATACAGTTACCTTCATCGTTTATATGCGATTGTCCTGGGATGTCTGACGATGGGTTGCCAAACAGATTTTCGTCAGGAAAGCAGTTTTAAGCTCCTAAAACCTGAAGAGACCGGCATCACATTCAACAATTTGATTACCGAAACCGACACGTTAAATCCACTTAATCATATTTACATGTACAATGGTGCCGGAGTAGGTGTAATAGATGTAAATAATGATGGTTTACCGGACCTGTTCTTTACAGGCAACGTGATATCTTCAAAACTTTATCTCAATAAAGGCAATTTACAGTTTGAAGATATTACTGACCAGGCTGGTGTCGGTACCAGTGTATGGTGCACCGGCGTATCGGTAGCAGATATTAATGCCGATGGATTTCAGGACATTTATGTGAGTGTGGCGGACAAAAACTATACGGAAAAAGGTAAAAACCTGCTTTTTATCAACCAGGGAGACAACACTTTCAAAGAAGAAGCTGCCAGTTACGGGTTGGATGATGAAGGATACAGTACCCAAGCCGCCTTTTTCGATTATGACAGGGATGGTGATCTGGATATTTATCTGCTTACCAACGGCATTGAAAAACATAATCATAATAACATCAGGCCAAGGAAGATCAAGGGTGAAGGCATATCGACTGACCGGCTGTACCGGAACAACGGCGATAATACTTTTACAGATGTTTCGAAAGAAGCGGGAATTACTGCCGAAGGTTATGGTCTGGGCATTGGGATATTTGATGTCAATGACGATGGCTGGCCTGATGTATACTGTGCTAATGACTTCATCACCAACGACCTGCTTTGGATCAATAATGGGGACGGGACTTTTACTGACAGCCTTACCAGCTATGTCACCCACATTTCACACAATGGTATGGGCATGGACATTGCCGATGTCAACAACGATGGGTTAAGGGATATTCTGGTGGTTGATATGCTGCCGGAAGACAATGTCCATAATAAGTCGATGACCCCGGCTATGAATTACAACAGTCAACTTCTAAGAAACGGCTTTGGATATGCACCGCAATTTGTGCGTAACACATTACAATTAAATCGTGGTAAACATGGTTTTAGCGAAATCGGCAGGCTGGCATCGGTGCATAAAACCGATTGGAGCTGGGCTCCGCTGATAATGGATTTTGATAATGATGGCACCAAAGATTTGTTTATCTCCAATGGTTATGGCAGGGACATCACTGACCTTGATTATGTGGTCTATTCAGTCAACAAAAACAATCCGTTTGGCACGAAAGAAGCACGGTCGAAACAACGTCTGGAAAGCATGCAAAAACTTCCTGCCATTAATGTGCCAAACTATTTCTTCCTCAACAACGGTGACCTAACATTTTCAAATGTCACACAAAATTGGGATTTGAATGTACCAAGCCTTTCTAACGGAAGTGCCTATGCAGATCTTGATCGGGATGGTGACCTGGATTTGATCACTAACAACATCAACAGTCATGCATTTATATACCAAAACTTAAGCCGCGACCGGCAGCGTGGCGAGGCTAATCACTATCTGAGTATAAAGCTTAAAGGTACCCACTTGAACCCGGATGGAATAGGCACACAAGTGACTGTTTTCAGGAAAGGAGAAAATCAGTACAGGGTACAATATCCAGTGCGTGGTTATGTTTCTACGGTTGAAAATATTCTTTATTTTGGTCTGGGAAAAGATCCGGCAATTGACAGTGTTATTATAAAGTGGCCTGATGGCAACATAGAAAAATTATTGGAAATAGAAGCTGATCAAAGGATTCTGGTGGACCATCAAAATGCAGATGACTCCCTGCTTCCATCGCCGGTTATTGATCCGTTTTTTACCGATATTTCACACCAGTTTAATCACATAGTACATAAAGAAAACTATGTGATAGACTACGAAAACCAGCCGCTTCTATTAAAAATGTTCTCCAGAGAGGGCCCTGGGCTGGCAGTAGGTGATGTCAATAACGATGGCCTGGAGGACCTGTTTGTCGGCAGCGCCTACACAGATACATCATTTGTGTGGCTCCAGGATAGTATGGGAAATTTTACCGAAAGGATACCGCTGAATGCCTCCTGGCGCCATGAAGATGAAGGAGCCCTGTTTTTCGATGCCGATCAGGACGGTGATCCGGATCTTTATGTGACAAGCGGCGGTAATCAGTATGTATTGAGCAAAAGGCAGGAATATATCTATCATGACAGGCTATATATAAACGATGGCTCCGGAAAATTTCAAAAAATGGAAGATGCCCTGCCCAAAAAAGGCCTCAACACCTGTGCTGTTGTTGGAGCGGATTTTGACCGTGACGGAGACATAGATTTATTTGTGGGGTCAAGGCTCAATCCTCATCGTTATCCTGAACAAGGCGACAATTATTTGTTGCAAAACAATAATGGTGTGTTTTCAGAGGTTACCGATAACCTGGCACCTGATTTAAAGCTGGCCGGGTTAGTTACCGGCGCATTGTGGACAGACTTTGACAATGACGGCTGGGCAGACCTGATTGTAGTGGGTGAATGGATGCCCGTTCGATTTTTCAGGAACAACCAGGGACGGCTGGAGGATGTAACAGACCGGTCACAGACAGGCCACTTGACCGGATTTTGGAATAGCATAAAAGGTGCCGACTTCGATCTGGATGGCGATATTGACTATGTAATTGGCAACCATGGTATAAACTCAGAACTGAAAGCCTCCGAGAAGGAACCGGTTGAAATGCTGGCCAAAGACTTTGATAAAAACGGAAGTGTCGATCCGGTGGTGGGGTATTATGTACTGGGTGAGAGTTATCCTTTCCCCCCAAGGGATGCCATCATCGCTCAGATGAATGCCATAAGAAGGCGCTACCCACGCTATAAAGACTATGCAAACATCACATTTGACCAGCTTTTCACCAAAGAAGAATTAAAAGGAGCCCTGAAACTTAAAGCTAACCACCTTAAAACCACCTACCTTGAAAATCTTGGAAATGGCACCTTTCGCTCCCGGGAGTTACCAGTAGAGGCACAAATGGCTCCTGTCTTAGGAATTTTTGTGGATGATTTTAACCAGGATCTGTATCCGGATATACTGCTGACCGGTAACCGGCGCGACAGTGAACTGCTTAGTGGTTATCTGGATGGTTCCATGGGCATCATGCTTATGGGAAAAGGTAATGGTACTTTTACACCCGTTTCCATTGAAAAAAGCGGATTCTACACACCGGAAGATACCAGGAGCATTGTAAAAATTATGCGGGGAAGTAAACCTGTTTATCTGGTTGGCTGCAACAATGAAAGTTTAAAGGCTTTTTCACCGGCAATTTACAGCCCTTCGGTGAGATTAACACCAAAAGACCAGTTTGCAAAAATCGTAACCAATACCGGTTTAACTACTAAAATCGAGTTTTATTATGGGGCAGGATACCTTAGCCAATCGTCCAGAACACTGGTGTTGCATGAAGCTTACCACGAAATAGAGATAACAGATTTTGAAGGGAAAAAAAGGCCACTTCAGAAAGGAAAAATACAAAATGATGTCCTAAACCCTTAAAAGGGATCGCGGATATCCTTTCAGAAAAACTATTTACTTAAAAACTACTTACAAAATACTAATCCCTCATTTTGTTGCAGGGCGGTTACTTCCAGGCTATATCGCCCTCCAGTGTCAGTAATAATTCCGAGGGGAGTGCCCTGTACAAGTACATTCACACCCGGAAGCGGTTCACCATCCACTTCTATAAAATCCTCAAACCGAAAATGAATACAAATAAGCTTGTTTAAAATTTCACCTGTTATTCACAAAAAGTTGCTCCGGGCTTTGTTTGTAGCCAATTCTTATAGCTACAGCCTTAATGGTATCGCCCTCTGAAATGTCAACCGGTCCGGTATATAGTGACCAGTGATCTTTCCTTTTTTCCACTTTACCTTTGTTAAACACCTGGAATGCGATAGATGCCCCCTCAGTAGGCGATTGAATAACAACTTTGTTTTTTTCGATTTTCATTTCCGGCTTTACGGTTTCGGGCTGTACCCCGCCTGGCCACATCCTTTCTGCCAGCTCTTTCTCCGGAATCATCCCCAGGTCGCCGTATTGCTTTTGCCATTCATCCAGTTTTCTCCGCATTTTGATCAGGGTTCCCTGGTATTCCGAACTGGCAGCGAGATTGTTAAGGTGAAAAGGGTCTTCACTGGTGTCATAAAGCTCTTCTTCGGGTTTCTTTTGCTTGAACCATGTTTTTTGGGCACCTGTTAGTTGGCCTTCCTCATTTAGCCTCAACAGCTCTCTCATCAGCGGCATCTGAAGCCGGTAAAGGTTTTCCTGATAATGTGGCTTTTCCGGGAAATAGTTTTTAATATATAGATACCTTTTATCCCTGACCGCTCTGATCAATTCATAGTAAGTATCCATTCTATCCCGTGCGGCATATATATATTCCCGTGGCTCCGGGGATTTCAGGTTTCCTAAAAATGCCTGGCCATGCATGTATTCAGGAATATCGACACCAGTCAGGGAAAGAAGTGTGGGAGCAAAGTCCACAAAACTTACCAACTCATCATTGATTGTAACCGCACCTTGTCCACCGGGAAAGCGGATGATCATAGGAACATGGGTTCCCTGGTCGTAAACCTCCCTCTTGTGACGGGGCAAACCTGCGCCATGATCAGTGTAAAAGAATATTATGGTTTTATCGTACAACCCATCAGCCTTTAATTCGTTTACAATCTCCCCTACCTGAGCATCCATCTCTTCTATGTTGGAATAGGCTCGGGCAACGTCTCCTCTGACTATAGCATTGTCGGGATAATAGGGAGGTAATGGCACTTTTTCGGGATCCACCCGCAATGAATCATTACTTTTCTTCCATATCTGTGATTCGTGTGTTACACCAAAGTTAAAAACCGAAAAGAATGGCATTTCATCCGGCCGGTTTCTCCAGTGCGCTTTGTTACCTGACTCATCCCAGGCGGTGATAGGTGGGGCAAACTGATAGTCGGTCTTGGAGTTGTTGGTACAATAGTAACCAGCAGACCGCAAATATTCAGGAAAACATTTCACTGCTGCCGGGGTCACAGTTTCGTATAACGGTATTTCGTAATAGAGCGGATTATCAGGCTTTAACGCACTGCTACGTTTCCAGGTACGCATGTTGTTGGAACCAATAGCTGTGGGGTACATACCGGTAATCAGCGCTGACCGGCTCGGCGCACAGACGCCCGATGTAGAAAAAACGTTAGTATATCTTACCCCTTCAGCCGCCAGTTTGTCCAGGTTTGGTGTCCTGGCGGTTGAGTCTCCAAAGCTGGCAAGCAAAGGACTCATATCCTCAGCAACCAACCAAAGTATGTTGTATTTTCCCTTGGCAGGTCCGGTAGACTTTTCCCCTTTTTCTATGCTACAAGCCGCCAATACACAAATCCCAAGAAGTATTACTACTTTTTTTGGTTCTATGATTATATATTTTTTTAATGACATTAAAGTGTAGTTGAGTTTTAATTAGTAGTAGCAAATTAGTCTTTTTGACAAGTCTATCCTGATAAATGTATTAAGAAGTGGAATTCCTGATTCCAGGAATAGTCTTACTTGACAGAAACCGAGGTAAGTTTTTTAGCTTAATTGAATTTTCTTCCCGCTGGCCAGTGATTGATAAATGGCATCTACCACAATCATGTCCCTCAGTCCTTCCTCTCCTGGGACCCTCATGGGCTTATTTTGACGGACGCATTCAGCTACCTCATCCATCTGTGCCGCTTGCTGGTTTATCACCGGAAAATTCAACGGGCCATTTTTAGAATCGCCTTTAATACCCCGGTACGATGAAAACGGATTCAAACTGTACCAACCTTCGGAAGCCGCAACATAAAGATAATTGATAGATGTATAAAAGCTGGTGTGTAAATTAGCTACCGCCCCACTCGGAAACTCAAGCTGAAAAGTCGTGGTTTCATCCACTTCGTTGAACATTTCAGGACGATTGACAAAAGTCTGAGCCGTCACGGAAACAGGTTCTTCACCAGTAGCGTATCTGGCTGTCTGTAAAGGATATACACCCATATCCATCATGACACCTCCACCCATGTTTTTTTTACACTTCCAGTGATCGGCATTATTATGTGTATAACCTGCACTTGCCCCAACAAATTTGATAGTACCATACACCTGCTCTTTGCCGATACGTATGATTTCCTGGGTAGTTGGTTCAAAATGCATACGGTATCCGATTGACAATTTCACTCCGGCTTTTTCACATGCAGCAATCATTTCCCTGCATTCCTGTGCATTAAGAGCCATGGGTTTTTCACAAATCACATGCTTGCCCGCTTGGGCAGCCCTTATAGTGAACTCCTTATGCATGGAATTCGGCAAAACCACATAAATAATATCAATTTCATCGTTTTTAGCAATGTCATCAAAATTCTGGTAGTTATAAGTGTTCCCGGGCTTCACATTATATTTTTCCTGCCATTCCTTCTCCTTGGCAGGCGTGCCCGTAACGATACCTGCCAGATAACAGTTCCGGGTTTCCTGGAGTGCTTCGCCTAATATTCTGCCGTAATATCCCAGTCCCACCAGGGCAATTCCCAGTTTTTTATTCTGGTTTACATGCTTTTTACGCTCATCTCCCAGGCACGAAGGACTTAAACCTAAGGTGATCGCCCCCAGGCCCAATGAGGTTTTTTCGATAAATTTCCTGCGATCTAAATTTCGATCGGGTGTAATTATTTTTGAGTTAGTCATCGTTCAGTTTAGTTTGCTTGGTTCCATTTAAATCATTGATTACCAGTTTCTCTCTTTCATGAATTCATCCAGTTCCTTCCGTGACATCGGCAATTGGTTGGGATGATCATCCAGCCATTTCAAAAAGTCCTTTTTAATATCATCTGTCCACTGCCGGTCGATCTGTCCCGGAGTATACTTCCCTTCCCTTAGGCGCAAATGGCCAAACTGGTCTCTCAGCGCTACAAATTCTGCATTTATGATGGTTTCCTCGGCAAGGTGGGCCGGAATAAATATGACTCCTTCCCTTTTGGCTAAAACAAGGTCACCAGACAAAACAGTAGCACGCCCGACTCTAATAATGTTGTTAAGCCCCGACAACATCATTTCCTGTATATACGATGGATCCCAACCCCTGACAAAAGCGTTAAAGCCATCTATTTTTTCCAAACCCTCCAAATCCCTTAAAGAGCCGTCAAAAACCACCCCGTTTTTGGATTTGGCATAGATAGCATTGCCAAGGTTATCACCAATCAGTGTTCCACCCTCTATTTTGCCATAGGCATCAGCCACATAGATATCCCCTTCCGTAAGCATGTCTATAGGCCAGGAATTCATAGCACCAATTCGTCCTTCTGTAATGCCTTTTGCTTCCATCCGCTTTTTTAAGTCCGGCCGGGCCGGCATATACTGTGCCGTCAATGCCCTTCCCACCATTGTTCTGTCAAGGTGAATCATTTTCCAGTCACCCTCGAATTGATTGTGAAAGCCCCTGTTGCGTAAAAATCCCCAGGCTTCTTCAATGGAGATACGTTCTGCCCGCTCCAACAAGGCGTCCGGTATGCGTGGCCTGCCATCAGGAAATCGCTCACCTTTCCACTCCTCCGTCAGAAAGATCATCTGATCGCGGGAAATTGACTGGGCCTCCAGTATATCCACATTCATCGCAAAAGCACCAATCATAAAAAAAACTATGTATTTCATCATACTGATAATTTGTTAGGTTAAATTTGATTGTTAAACGGGCTACGTTGTTACTTCACTTCTGGCCTCCTGCGTGTTAACTTCCTCTCCGGTGGGCCGGCCTCTCCACCAGGTGGCAAGCGAAGACCCCGTAATGTTCATTAACGGGCCGAATACCGCCGGAGCAAGTCCAATAGTCGCTACCTTACCCATTTGCAAAGCAATACCGGAAGCCAGTCCCCCGTTCTGCATGCCGACTTCCAGGGCAATGGTACGGCAAGACTTCTCATCAAGCTTAACCAGCCGACATCCCCAGTAACCAAAAAAATACCCTGCCATGTTGTGCATAAAGCTGGTTAAAATCAAGGCTAATCCTATTTCAAGCAGGCTGTCTCGCCCGGCAGCGGTGATAATGGTAATGATAATAGCGATACTCACCATAGAAACTTTGGGCATAGCATTATCAAGCCAATCTGCTCTTCCGTGCACCAGTTTGTTGAAGATCAAACCGGCTATGATCGGTAAAATTACAATCTTGGTGATACCCCACATCATGCCCCAGAAATCAATATGCACCAATTGGCCTGCCAGCAAATTCATAAGAAGCGGGGTCATCAAAGGGGCCAGTAATGTGGCTACCGTCGTGAGAGTTACGGATAAAGCCAGGTTAGCCCTGGCCAGATAGGCCATCACATTGGATGCCAGCCCGCTTGGGGAAGAGCCCACAAGCACTACACCGGCAGCTATTTCAGGAGGGAATCCAAAGAGTGTAGCCAAAGAAATACCTACTACAGGCATAATACTGAACTGGCAAATCAGGCCAATAAATACGGCTTTAGGCATCTTGATTACACCGGCAAAGTCCTGCAGGCTCATGGCAGTGCCCATACCAAACATGATTAGCTGCAATAAAGGAATTATCAATATTTTTAGTTCAAACGTCCCTACAGTCTGAAAGTATTCTGTATAAAACATCGAAATAGTTACGGCAACAAAAATCCAGATAGTAAATGAAAATCCCTTTAGTTTTTCCCATCCCTGTATCCCTATGGCCAAGCAAACAAAAAACAGTGCCAAAACCGGCCCGCCCCACGTTTCAAATCCCTGGTTGTATAAAAGAAACGCTGTGGCTAAGGCAACAAAAGCAAGTCCTGTTAATATTTTAAAAAAGTTGGTTTTTACAGCCATGTAATGGAAAATTAAGCGGAAATTTGTCCTTTCAACATAGGAATATATTATGATAATTCAAAAAAAATGTGTGATTAAGAAGTATTTGGTTGTTACATAACTTTTGTCATAAAACTGAACGAAATTAATATGAAATAGAAACTTCCTTCGGTTGCTAAAGGGGCTACGAATGGCAGGAGGTTATCTCAAATCCAAATATTTTGAATTCGTTCTGAAACAGGTGAATATATTCCTGTGGCAAAGGGAGATGTAAAAAACTTACTATGCAAAATCCCAACATTTTTTTCCAATATTTTTTCTTGTTTTGATGTTATGGACTATTTCTGTCAAATCACAACCCATACCCCTGACACATTGGCAATACATAGAAGTTGACCGTACAAAAGGCTAGTGATCTGTAAGAATTATTGGCAAAAACAGCTCGGATGAAGGAATTGGAACAGGAGGTATAGATAGTGGCGGGGACCTGGATATTGTAGCAGGAAGAATAAGCCAGAAGCGGTATCTATCCGGGCTACTTTACCATTTATGCTCGTTTTTATGACGAATCTGTAAATAAGCCGGACAAAAACCACCCTATTCCTTATATTTGAAGATTACATTTCCCTTGATTTTAAATTTGAAACCAGTGTAGATACATAAACTAAACACATCTCAAAATGGCAAAGCTAACCCTTTATATCCTTAGCCTTTACCTGATTTTAAGTACTACCGCTAATGCCAGGATCTTACAGGAAGAAAAGATTGATAGTGACTCCACCAACAAAGAAAAAAAAGACAAAAAAAAAGGACTCCCACTGAACGGGGAGAGGAAAATCAAAACCAACGAAGGTACTTGGCTGTCATTAGACGTAAGTCCGGATGGTCAGACCATTGTCTTCGATTTTCTGGGAGACCTCTACACCCTGCCAATTACAGGGGGCAAGGCGGAAAGAATTACAGAGGGCCTGGCCTTTGACAACCACCCCAGATTCAGCCCTGATGGGAAAGAGATTGTTTTTATTTCTGATGAAGACAGCGCGGAGAATGTATAGGTGATGAATTTGTCAGACATGAAAAAAAAACAGATAAGCAAAGAAAAAAACAACAAATTCCAGTCTGCCGAGTATACACCCGATGGTAAGTATCTGGTAGTAGCAAAAGGTAAGCTAAACCCAAAGCTGCATATTTATCATGTAGATGGTGGCTCAGGTGCTACATTAATCAGTAAACCTGCAGGATTAAAAAGCATTGAGCCCGCATTTGGTACTCATAATCGTTACATTTGGTTTTCCGGACGCAACGGAGATTGGAACTACAATGCGCAATTTCCGCAATATCAATTAGCCGTGTACGACCGGGAAACCGGTAAAATTCATAACAAAACAGCCCGGTATGGCTCTGCTTTTGCCCCCACCCTCTCACTTGATGGCTAGTATCTGGTGTATGGTACAAGGTATAATACAGAGACTGGGCTGGTGTTAAGAAATCTGAGGACCGAAGAAGAAAAACGGTTGGCTTATCCGGTACAACGTGATGACCTAAGTGAAATATATCCGGAAAACAAACCTGCCAAACAACCTAACTGGCTTCAGGCTTCACCAAAAGGCCTGCCAGGTATCGCCAGGTAATTTTGTATTAAAATAAAATTATTATCCTGTTTGATTAAACCGTCAAATTTGTCTTTCAAATATCAGGACACAGGAGATAAACCACCTCGATCTATCTGATTTCCTCAATTTCAAACTCTACCCTCCTATGGGCACGTGCCGATGAAACTCCAAACTCCGTAGCGATTGGCACGGTATCTCCCTTACCCACATAGGAGAGTCTTGAAGATTCCACCCCTTGTAAAATCAGAAAATCGACCACTGCCCTTGCCCTATTCTCGGAAAGTTTTTGATTTGCTTCCTTATTACCGAAATCATCGGTATGCCCGGTGATGCGTACCCGAAATTTGGGATTTGACAATAAAAACCTGGCAAAGTCCTTCAACTCCAACTGGAATTCAAGGACAAGCTCATAGGAATTGGTCTTAAAAGTTACATTTTTAAACTCGGTAGGTGTGCCATGTTCTACATGATCATAGGCACTCACCTGTTGTGAGTCTGGGTTTTGTTTATTTTTATTCATTGCAACGATCGGCTCATCCGCGATTATTGAGTCCCGTCGCTGTGGTCTTTTTGGTATTCCCGGCGTCTTATAGCCCTTGAATCTCCTTTTTTTATGTTTTTTTCTCCAACCTACAAACTTTCGGCAATTTTTATTAAAACAGACCGCCTTTGACAAAATATTGTGTTTAGCAGCTCCCTTTCTTCTAGTAAGCCTTGCATTTTCATCAGAAAGATGCGATACGAATAATGGCTTACTACAGGCACATAAAAGACCTATTAACAATAAAATCGTCGCCCGTTGGATTGCACTCTTCTTTAGGTTAGAAACAGATTTTTCTGTAAAACGAAAAAACTGCGTACAAATTTTCTTTTACATCAACGAAATTGATTGTGAATATTATTGAAACGTTCGTACATTTCAATATCAAAATAAGATACGGTAATAATACTATCAACCGTCAAAATTAAATCCATATTTAGCTCATCAATGGTTTGGACGGCACCTTCTTCAACGTAAGTAGCATAAACTGAAAGATATTGAGTTGTAAACACCAATTCTTTCATTTCACCTCTATATCCGCTAAAAGCCGGTAAAATTTTAACATGTTCTGAAACATAAGGTAAAGGCAACTCCTTTACCCAACCGATATAAAACTTTCCTGAATCAAGTGTAAATTGTAACAGCTTTGACTCTGTAAAAGAGGACTTCAATAACAATTGAAGCTCATTTCCAATATATTTGATAGCGTATCTGATGGCTTTTTCCCTTTTTATGATTAAGTTCGCAATTTCAACAAATAGAATAGATATCACCAATGAACATGAAGTTGTTCCAAAAAACTGAGTTTTTATTGGTAAAAAAGCATAAAGCGTTTCGATCAAATGGGGGAAAAGTCTTTCAGCTATAGACCTGATAAAAAATGTGATCAAAAGAATAAAAATACCTAGCAAAACAGAGTTGAACAAAAGCCTTTGCCGATCTAGTCTTTGCTGAATATATCGAAAGTACTCAAATCTAATTAACAGATAATAGCCCGCAACCAATGGAAATAGTAAAAGGTTGAAAGGCATACATGTTAACTTTCACAGCTTGCTTTTTGGCTTTTTCTTTTCATTTTTTCACGTTCAATACTTTTGAACAATTCTGATTGCATTAACTTCTTGATCATTTGCTGAACCTTTTCCTGCTTAAAAAAATCGGAATTTTCTATGTACAGACTTCCGTAATTTGTGGTTTGATAAATCTTTTTCATTTTCATAGTGGAATTTAATAAATTTAAAAGTAAATCACTTTAACAATAAATTACCAGAGATACCTCTCTTTGATGGTCTTATTCTTATATTATTGACTAAAATGTATTTAATTAATAATACACCTCAATACAATTTTTCTTATCTCTTATCTTTCTCTAATCCCCCACAATGTACTTATTTTTTATCAAATTTTAAAACATTTCTTCATTTTTTGTCACAATGAATACACAAAATTAATTATTTATTTCAAAAAATTGCTACTAAAGTGTATTCATTAGAATATTTTCCATATTTTATTTGATTAAGTTTAGTGATTTATACAAAATTCATTATTTCAGATACGGACAATTTAACTGACAATTCTATAGTGTAAACATTTTAATACATTTTGTTAGAGCCATAGAACTATTCGTTATTTGTTTCTCCAAAGAATAGTAAGGCAGGGAAAATCAGTAATTCCTTAAAAATTATACTTCCTATCACAATATTATTCATGAATTCCCAGAGGTTGTTAAATAGTTCTTGCTTACTCATAGCGGATGGAATCAACCGGATTGATTATTGCCGCTTTTATTGCCTGAGAGCAAATGGTCACGATCGCTAAAAGCATCACGTCAGTGCCTGTTAAAATATACAACCACCAGGGAAAATCAATCCGATAGGCAAATGTGGTTAGCTAACCAGATACCAGGTAAATGGTATGGCAATTATAACGGCAATACCAATCCGTTTAAGAAAATCTACAAATAACAATCGAAGAATCTGTCCAAGAGAAGCACCCAAAACCTTTCTTACACCGATTTCCTTGAATCGTTGCCTGGTGGTAAGGGCAACCAGACCAAAAAGTCCAAGCCCAGCACGTTGATGACAGAAAATAACCGTTGAACCCATAAATTCCGGAAGGTAATTTTAACAAGACTCTTGAACATATCAAGCCAATTTTACAGTATTAAATTAGTGCTTTACGATTTACAAGCACATCATTTACAATATCGTAATATTTTGACTCAATTTGTAAACAAACTGAAAAAGATTAGAAACTGTACAAATCAAAAAATCTGTTACAGATGTAGGTAGATTGGCCGCTACGAAAACAAAAAGAATAACCCCAGCCTCATTGTATAAATTGAAGATACAAATGGGAAGGGGTTAGTTCCGGAAAGTGGTCTTTTAGTTTCGTTGTTTAATGTATCTGAGTCCTAGATTCAATGTATATCCGGCACCATCTTGACGAGAGGCCACAAAGTTGCCGTAGGCCAACTCGACACTCAGATTAGGCATTAACTGATATCTTCCGCCAATGCCTATTTGCGTAAACCAATTTGAAAACCCGAACCGTTCTTCCACCTCGTTTGATAGGTTTTGGAACCTGGGCGAATACTGGGCAAAACCAAACAAAGTGGTTCTTGAAGTGGGAAAGTAACTCAAAAAGGCGCTGGCTGGAGTTCTGAAAAAATTAACCTGTTCTTCATTTCTTTTAAGGCGATAAAGAAAATCAACTTCCATGAATATGCGCCATTTGGCGTTTAACCTCAAATCATAAAACAATTGTGTGAACCAGGTATATCGATCATGGGCTGTAAAGAATGGTGCTTCCAGATCACTTGCAACCGGGAAAAGAAAACTTGATTGTACACTCAAAGTCGGTATTGAAGGAACCGGAACAAACCTGATTCTCGGCCCTATGGCTGAAACCACGGTCCTACTGAAATCGCCCTCACCAAACCATAAAACATTTAAGGGACTTCCCTCATCATCGTCATAATAGGCCCTGTTAACATGGACATCAAAACCTATGTTAAATCTTCCGGACTCCGAGACGCCGTAAGTCACCTGATACATCGCATTCAGAAATGACTGCCGTTGCCCCAGCGCTACCTCGTCGCCTTCCCGGTCTCTGACTTGGGTTTGTGTATATATGCTGTAAAAAGAAAGAAAATCCCATGTACCCTTTTCTAAAAGAACCGACGGTGTATATTTCTCAAGGTTAGACTCCTGAGCCTGAACGGTTAAACCAATTAGTAATAAAAGTAGTAAGTAACTTATTTTTCGTTTCATGGCATTCATTTTATTGATCGTTAAGACTCCAGTCATAAGTATAAAATCCAATTTTGGTCTTATTATCCATCCTGGTTTCCAGATATTGATTAATGTAATTCAGTATAGATTTGGACGCATTTGTAAAATCCTTTTTATACCAGCTAAAAATCTCGGAAACTTCAAGTCTGTTTCCTTTAACCCTGATAAATTCAGGATCATTTAAGGTTTGCCTGGTTACCTTCTCGATCTGTTGATCCAGTTTTTCAGGAACATAGGCAAAGCTGGCAAGTTTAGGGCAGCTTCGTGCCGCACATACCAATACGAAATGAAGGCGTGGGTCCTTGGTACGGGGGTATAATCTTTCCTTTTCCAGTTGATTCAAGGACATTTTTTCACCTGCTACCATATAACCCTTTTTATCAAAAAAATTATTGATTTTCATCGGCGATTTTACCGGATATTTGTCGATAATTCCTTTAATAGCCAATATATTGTAAGTATTGATCATAAAAGCTTTTGCCGTATTTTCATTCGTTCCGTTCAGGTCAAAAGAGGCAATTTTCTCCAGTAAGACAGCCAACTCTTTGTCCTGATTGGCCTGAATATCGGCATATGCTACGTTCCCGTTCTTTACATATTTAGAAAAAAAATGATCCGCTAAAGTGAAAAAGTCAGCAGCTTCAGCCTTAGTTTCTCCCAATACGAATAAGGCTACTATCAGATATTTTATTAATTTCATAACTCCTAATTCGATGTGTAGATTCCTCTGATTTCCAAACCCAGGTATTCGCCTGACAGTGAAATAGTTCTGTCTTCTAATCCGTTTACTCTGGCCGTATATTGACGACTGGTACCCTCATCAAATAGGATATTATTGCCATTGTTAATGATTTGCCAGGTCCCTGAACGGAATCTTTGCGAATCTTCTGCACCACACAACACCTCTCCCCCGTCATATTGATAAGTACCATCGGCCATAACAATGATCGTATCGTCCAGCCTGCAATTTTGCAGACCTTCAAAACCAGCTAATGTAAAAGATATAGCAGACCATGTAATCTGGGTGTCTCCGTGAAACATTGTCTCAAACTCAGTAATGGATGAAGGGATAGTTTCAGGCTCAAATACCTGTATTATCATGTCATCGTTTTCAGTACCGGATTCTTCCAACGTGGTAAGCTCGCAGGCAATAAAGCTTAAAACCGGCACACTAAATAGCATGATGCTTAAATACTTTTTCATTTCATAATCATTTTAGTGAAATTTGCTTTAGTTTAAGGTAAGTTACGCTTCTTGGTTTTTATAGATGTTAAATTCCACCTGTAAAAGCGTTAATGTCATCTATCATACAAAATAGGCCATAAAGTATCACAAATGTATCACAGCACCATCACAATAATATCGCGTGATGGTCATTGACGGTGACAATAATCATATTAGTTTTGTAATAGACCTCGGAAATTGCGCCCATTGAAAAGAAATTAGCGTATAATATAGTCTAGGACTTTTCCTGGATTTGCAAAACAACATAAAAATGAAAAATGACGGTGAAGTGCAAAAAGTTACGAGTATCGTGGAAGAAGCAGTGGACTTTGTTTCACATCTTTTAAAAGGGGAACTCACTGATCAGTTTAAATTCCATAATTACACACACACTGCCGAGGTGGCTAATCTGTGTGAAAAAATGGGGAAATATTATCAGCTTTCTGATGAGGACTTTGAAAACTTATTGCTGGCAGCATGGTTTCATGATACCGGATTTATTCGTTGTTACTCAGGACATGAAGCCGAAGGTGTTAAAATTGCAGGAAACTTTCTTACCGCAAAAGGATTTGAAAAGCAACGGATCGAAACAATTCAAACACTGATATTGTCAACGAAAGCGGAGGTAAAAGCCACAAACTTGTTAGAAGAGATACTCCATGATACAGATGTCCAACATATTGGTAAAAAGAACTTTTTTGAAAAAGGCCAGCTACTTAGAGAAGAATGGGAACTGATTTTACATAAAAACTTTGACGAGGAGGAATGGCAATGGATGCAACAAAAGTTCATAACGGCCAATGAATTTGCCACTCAATATGCCAAAGAAAAATTCGGAGCCCGGAAGAAAAAAAACGCAGAAAAACAACAATTCCTTTTCAAGAAGGCCCAGGCTAGCAAAAACAAAAGCTTTGATACGGAAAAAACAGGACGAGGTACCGAAACCATGTACAGAGTTAGTTACCGTAACCATATTAACCTTAGCGATATCGCTGACAAAAAAGCCAATATGATGATGAGTATAAATACACTTATTTTGTCTGCCATCATCGCCATTGCTGGTTCCGGATTCGCGATGGTAGGTGGGCAGCAGGTTGAGTACTACAGGTTTGGTATTCCGATGGCTATTTTGCTTTTATCGAGTTTAGGTTCGGTGATTTTTGCGATCCTGTCAGCAAAACCAAATGTTACTCATAACCTCGTCAGTGATATTGAGCTCAGGGAACGCAAAAGCAGTATTCTGTATTTCGGCAATTTCACACAGATGCCACTAGAGCGTTTTCTGTCGGACATGGAGACGTTGAGGGGAGACAATAAACTGCTCTATGAGAATATGTCCATGGATATCTATTATCTAGGGGTGGTGTTAAAGAAAAAATTCCGCCTATTGCAGCTCTCTTATACCATTTTCATGGTAGGGCTTATCATGGCGGTAATTTCACTGATATTTATTCTTATCTACAGTAAATATATTTCCAAACATCCGATTTTTTAAGAAATTGATAGAAGGACGTCAGCCGGTTTTAGGCCGGAAAGGCTTTAATACAGTCTCATCACATTCCAAATAAGGCCCTTCTATCAGGTCAATACAATAGGGAATGGCAGGAAAAACGGCATCCAAACACTCTCTGATGGCCTTTGGCTTGCCGGGCAGATTAACGATAAGGGTATTGTTCCTGATTCCGGCGGTCTGCCTTGAAAGTATGGCAGTGGGTACGAATTTCAGGCTTTCCTGACGCATCAATTCACCAAAACCTGGCATCATTTTCTGGCAAACTGCCTCAGTAGCTTCGGGTGTTACATCTCTTTTGGCAGGTCCTGTGCCACCTGAAGTCACAATCAGGCAACAACCCTTTTCATCTGCCATTTCTATCATCTTTGCTGAGATTTGATCCTGCTCATCAGGAATTACCGCATATTCTGCTTCCCAGGGAGAAACTAAGTACTCCTTCAAAGTTGCTACAATGGCCTTTCCCGGAATGTCTTCATAAATGCCCTGACTGGCTCTATCCGAGACGTTAATAATGCCGATTTTGATTTTGCCCATCAATACCGAATTTTTAGTTCCTTTTTTCCAATTCTTTATATTCCCCACTTAATCCATTGTTATTGTCAATTGCTCATTTTACATTGTCAATTACACCCCTTCGAGCTAAGCTTTTAATCTTTGTTTCTTATAAATCAATTTCTCCGAGCGTCCTTTACTGTAGATTTGCTGTCCTTTGTTGATCCCTTTTCGTAAAACCTTTTTGCTTTCCTCCGGTAACTCCGCCACCTGCCTGCACGCCTCCGAACAGCAACCTTTATATTTTTCCGCACATTCATGGCATTGGATAAACAACAGGTGGCAACCCTCATTCAAACAGTTTGTATGGCTATCACAAGGCTTTCCACATTGATGACATTGACTGATAATTTCACCTGAAATCCTTTCTCCCAGCCTTTCATCAAATACGAAATTCTTTCCTCTGAACTTGTTTTTTAATCCTTTTGCCTTGATATGTCTGGCATATTCAATAATGCCCCCTTCTAACTGAAAGACATGTTTAAACCCCTTGTGTTTATAATAGGCACTGGCTTTTTCACAACGAATACCACCTGTACAATACATTACAATAGGAAAATCCTTTTTATCCTTCAGTTGTTCCTCTACTGTTCCCAGGGCCTCCCTGAAAGTATCGACGTCCGGGGTAATAGCCTTCTCAAAATATCCCACCTCGCTTTCATAATGATTACGCATATCCACGATGATCGTGTCCGGCTGGTCGGTTAGTTTATTAAAGCTTTCAGCATCCAGATGGATTCCTTTATCTGTAACATCAAAGCTATCATCTTCAAGTCCGTCTGCCACAATTTTGTTTTTGGTTTTGATTTTTAACTTGAAAAATGATTTACTGTCATCTTCAATGGCCAGGTTAAGCCGTACATTATCCAGAAAAACAATTTCCCGTAGTTTGCCCTTAAATTTCTCAAAATTTACATCGGGAACACTGATCTGAGCATTCACACCTTCGGAAGCCACATATATCCGCCCCAAAACTCCAAGGGGTTCAAGCATGATATAAAAATGATCTCTGAACAAACCAGGATTACCAATATGGGCATATTGATAAAAGGACAGGGTGACCCTTTTAGTAGGATCATTTTTCAATTTTTCTTTTAAAGCTTTACCGTTAACACGGTTGTGTAAATGTTTCATTTTGCAAGAATGATTATTGCCTTTTTATTACAAAAACTGCTCTTTAGGCAAATCCAGCCATGCCAGGGTAGCGTTACAATAGATATCTTCCAACGCTTTTTTGCCCAGCTCCATTTTTTCCAAAAACGCACCTATTTCCAGATCTCCCAATGGAAACGGATAATCCGATCCGAGGGTAACCTTCTCAGTTCCCTGAATTTTTAACACATATTCCATAATGGTGCTGTCATGGGTTATGCAGTCAACCCAAAATTTCCCCAGGTACTCCCTTGGGTTAACCGGATTATCAATAGCTACCAAATCAGGACGGCAATTAAAACCATGCTCCACCCGGCCTATTGTGGGTAAAAATGCCCCTCCTGCATGGGCAAAATTAACTCTTAACCCCGGGAGCCTTTCAAATACTCCTCCAAATATCATAGAGCATATAGCTCTTGAAGTTTCCGCAGGCATTCCCACCAGCCAGGGCAACCAATATCTTTTCATGTGTTCCATACCCATCATGTTCCATGGGTGCACCAATATGGCCATTCCCAGTTTTTCACAGGCTTCAAATATAGGAAAAAACCGGTCTTCATGCAGGTTTTCATTATTGATGTTGGAACCTATCTGGATGCCGGGAAAACCCAGGGCCTTACACCTTTCAAGTTCCCGGATAGCCAACTCCGCATCCTGCATCGGGATGGTGGCAAGCCCTACATAGTTTTTTGGATATTTATTGACAATTTCAGCGATGTGATCATTGAGAAATACAGACAGATCCAGGCAATCGATTGGTTTTGCCCAGTAGGAAAACATTACCGGTATGGTACAAATTACTTGAACTTGTGTATTAAATCCCTGATATTCTTTTATACGGAGCTCAGGATTCCAGCAATTCTCTTCGATTTCCCTGAAAAACTGATTACCCTTCATCATTTTGGCGTAACCACTTCTGTGATGTTGCAGAAATATAAAATCACCATAGCCAAACTTCTCGGTAAAATTTGGTAACTGGCCTGGAATAATGTGTGTATGCATGTCAATCTTTAACATGCATCTGTTCGTTTAGTTTTTGTCATTTATTTTCTGTGAAAGATCCCCTTTCATCTCCTCTCCGCCTTTTTTCGGTACCGGGTCGTAACCGTGTCCTCCCCATGGATGGCATCTGGAAAACCTTTTCGCTGCCAACCAGAGCCCTTTTACGGGCCCCCACTCCCTGATAGCTTCGGTACCATATTGAGAACAGGTAGGGGTATACCTGCAATTGGCTCCTAAAAGCGGTGATATTGCCAATTGGTAAAACCGTATCAATCCGATAAAAACCATACTCAATAACCGACCAGCCATCTTAGCGTTATATTTGAGGCCTTCCTTTCCTCATCCAATTATCTCATCTGTCGCTCCACTCCCGATTTTTCAAAATTACTTATTTTTGACAAATTCATCTCATGATTTGAGGATAAGAACTTTCTGACATGGTATTAATTGCTTTTAAGTTCCCCATGTATCAACAATTGACCAAAATATTCGTTAGCAGTTTTGGAGATGATTTGTAAATTTACGGAATTTCGAGGCTGGAATCGGCTGTTATGCAACAATCTAAATTATTATTTGAATATTCACCCTGGTTCATACTATTGTGCCTGACCATAGGGGTGTTGTATGCTTTTTTATTGTATCAAAAAGAGGGACCCTGGGGGAAAAAGATTAATTATGCACTGGCGGCCTTGAGGTTTTTGCTGGCCAGTATTCTGGCTTTTTTACTCATTGGCCCTTTTTTAAGGCAGATAAGCAATACCATAGAAAAACCTTCTTATGTATTCGCTATTGATAATTCTGCCTCCATCAAAGCCATGGTAGACAGCGCTGATCTGAAACAAATAATGGTGCAAATTTCTGAGATGAAAAATAAACTCGGGTCTCAGAATTATGCTTCGGAATTAAGATCATTCTCCTCCTCAGAGGCTGATCGGCAGGAATCGAACTTAAATTTCGATCATCCCAGTACTGATTTGGATGGATTGCTGAAAGGCATTCAGGCAGACTATGAAGGCAGAAGTGTGGCCGGTGTGATTTTGTTGAGTGACGGTATCTACAATCAAGGTGTTTCTCCAACATTTTCACCCTACAAATTTCCTGTTTATTCAATTGGAGTCGGTGACACCATTCCTAAAGCAGATATTAATATCAACGCCATCTATTACAATAAAATAGCCTATCAGGGCAACAAATTTCCGGTGCTGACAGAAATTGTCTCCAATGGACTTGAAGGCGAAACAATCGAGGTAAAAATCACCCAAAACGGAAAAACCCTCACCTCAGAAAGTATAATCCTGAAAGGTGATAATACCCTTGATGAGGTTGAACTGTTTGTAGAGGCAGAAAACAATGGGCTACAACATTTTCAGGTTACCGTTTCTGAAATTGCCGGTGAGTTTACCACCAAAAATAACAGAAGGGACGCTTTCATAGACATTATTGAAGGAAAAGAGAAAGTGTTATTGATAGGAAGAGCACCGCATCCCGATATCAAAGTCATCAGAAACGCCATTACCAAGAATGACAATTACGAGTTTGTAATCCATATACCCGGGTTTAACGCTTTCAAAAAGGATAAATACGACCTGGTAATATTTCATCAGATTCCCGATGTCTCCAATACGGCTCAACGTTTAATGGAGGATTTTCTGGCCGAAGGAGTTGCCACCTGGTTTATCATTGGAGGACAAAGTAACCTGGATTACTTCAACCGTATCAACGGTGTGCTTGAAATAGAGGCTTCAGGCTGGCAAACCGACCGGGTAACACCGTCATTCAATCCTGATTTTCAGAGGTTTATTTACGATGGTGCTTACCAATCACAAATCAATGACTTTTCACCGGTTCTTGTTCCTTACGGTGAAGTCACTGTCAAGCCTGACGCACAGGTAGTACTTTACCAGCAGGTAGGCAATATTGTTACTAAAAAACCTCTTTTAGCCATTAGAAATGAAGATGAAAAAAAAATGGGGGTTCTGGCAGGAGAAGGTTTTTGGCAATGGCGGCTGCAGGAATTCGCCAACAACGAGAATCATGAGTCTTTTGATGACCTAATCTCCAAGGTGGTGCAATATCTTTCATCCAAAGAAGATAAAAGAAAGTTTAAGGTATATCCTATCAACAATGAAATTTATGATACCGAAAGTGTAGTTTTTGAAACAGAAATATATAACAATATATATGAAAGGGTTTACAACCAGGAAATTGACCTGACCATCACCGGTGAGAATAACTTCCGGCAAAAGTATACTTACAACATCAGCCCGAATAGTTCCAGATATACGGTAACCGGCCTGGACCAGGGCATTTACAAGTATTATGCAACCACCGATCTTGACGGTAAAAAAGAATCCAGCGCAGGTGAATTTACGGTTAAAGCCCTTCAAATTGAAGACCTGAACCTTACCGCTAATCATCAGTTACTCAGGGCCCTGTCAATCCAAAACGGTGGTAAATTCTATCATCCCGGAGAATTGGATGCGTTATCTAACGAGTTAACTAATCAAAAAGTCCAGGGAATCATTCACAGCAGTGAAGCCTATCTTCCTATCATTAATCTTCCCTGGGTATTTCTCCTCCTCATCACGCTCGTCAGCATCGAATGGTTCACGCGAAAATACAATGGGGGCTATTGAAATAAAAATGAAAATGGTTGCGGAGGATCTTAGTTTTTATTTTAGTTAAATGGAAAGGTTTGGTTAGGTAATCATCAGCACCATAGTTCAGCCCCCTGATTTTATCGTTCAGTGAATCCTTGGCCGAAATAATGAGAATACCGGATTCGATATTGCGTTTTTTGACTTCCTCAATTACCGGGAAGCCATCTACATCGGGAAGCATGATATCCAAAATAATGATATCATGGGTAAAAGATAACAGCTTATTAATCGCTTCCGAATAATTGGCGGCTACCTCGCATATATAATCTTCCCTGGCGAGAAAGGTGGTAATGTTTTCTGAGGGTTGCAGGTTGTCTTCTACAATTAAGATTATTCATCCAAAGATAGAAACCCAATTTGAAGAAAATTGCCACCTGTTTTACTATTTTTGAAAGTAGCAGTCAGCTAATTCACTTGAAGTTATAGTGGGACTTGGAGGCCCATCATGACTTAATTCGAAAAAGCGTCAAGAACCAAAATCATTGTACGGTTGGGATTTATATGACGACCACACAGCGTTAAATAGCAGACAATTGAAAAAAGAAAAAGGACAATTTTTTAATGATGTTTATGAGGTAACCAAACTGATTCCTTTCGGTCGTGTAACCTCTTACGGTGCTATCGCCAATTATCTTGGTGCCAAAGGAAATGCAAGGATGGTCGGCTGGGCCTTAAACGGTGCTGGCAAGTATACGGAGGTACCGGCTCACCGTGTAGTCAACAGCCAGGGTATTCTTTCAGGCAGGCACTATTTTGGACCTGGCGATGAAATGAAAGAACAGCTCGAAGCCGAAGGGCTGATGGTGAAAGACGACAAAATCATAGATTTCAAAAAACACTTCTGGGATCCCTCCACAGAACTGCCCTAGCAAAAGCAGGTAAAACCCATAATCACATGGTCAGCCACTTGTATACACATTTTTTTTACTTTTTTAAAAAAATCTTACATGATACAAAAAATTCCGTAACTGCAAGGTTTTTAGGATTTTATCGTGGATGCAAATCCAAAAGAACCCAAAAAATAATTTCTCCCATGCAATTTTTGTTTTGATATTACAGTAGAAAACCATTACATTAGCATCTGAATTTGAGCTATTTCTTAAAAAGAATAGATAAATTCAACCTCAAACTGTAAAAAATTGACCCTATCTTTAAAGTGGTTTATAATTTTGTAAAGGCCACACAATAGTTATAAAAGCATGTAATTTTCTAGCCTAAACTTTACTTTCGGTAGAGAATTTTTGCATAAGTTTTCAATTATAACTATCAAAATTAACCCAATCTTGACCTTAATTATTATGAAAAAGCTTTTAGCCGTGGTATTCATTATGCTGATCATGTTATCCTCATGTGGCAGAAGGGTGTATTTGAATGAGTCCAATAAAATAACCATCAGCCAAAAGAAGACAACGTCACCCCGGTCCAGGGCCAGTTCGGACATTTGGATCGCTATTTTAATTGCCGTTCCGAACCTTATATATTTTGGTAACACTATATCGGATCAAACCGGAAAGTAAACTTGGTATTATGTAAGATAAGTTTCCACCTTTTAATGCATTAGCGGTACCTCTTTCATAAAAAACTACCAAAACCCTATTTCCTATATTTTAGCATTAGAAGGGGAGCTTATCAACCATAATCCCAGCAAGGTGAATAAACCATTGACAATCAGGATAAAAAAGCCGAAGTTAAAGCCCGAAAACCATGCAGCAGAGTTATGATCGAGTATATAAGAAGCGATTGGGGCAGCGAGGCAGACAACAGGCACAAGTTGGTCTTTTATTTTTCTGGAAGTAAATAAGCCAAATGTATACAAACCCAATAATGGCCCGTAAGTATAGGAAGCCATCTCAAATACAAGGCTAATGACACTTTTCTTGTCCTCAAATTGATTAAAAAACAATATGATGATAAAGATCAGGAAGGAAAATCCAATATGGATACGCATTTTGGTTTTCTTTTTTTCATCTTCACTTTTACGGCTGAAATCAAGAAAGTCCACACAAAAGGATGTGGTAAGGGAAGTTAAGGCAGAGTCCGCACTTGAATAGGCGGCAGCCGTTATCCCCAATAAGAAAACTATACCCGCAAAGGCATTAAAATGATTAAATGCAAGGGTTGGATAAAGTTCATCGTTTGCAAGCTGAAGACCGGAGTTCCGTGCGTAGATATACAATAAAGCTCCTAAAGACAGAAAAAGCAGATTGACAAATACCAAAACCAGGCTAAAAGAAAAAATGTTCTTCTGGGCATCTTTCAAATTTTTGCAGGTTAAATTTTTTTGCATCATGTCCTGGTCCAAACCAGTCATTACTATGGCAATAAAAGCTCCTGAAAAAAATTGTTTTAGAAAATGTTTGTCATCCTTCCATTCGGTCCAGTAAAAAACCCTCGAATATTCACTATTTTCTATGGTAGTAACTAATTCGTTAAAACTTAAATTGAGATCATCTTTTATCAGCAATATGCTAATCACTACTGAGGCCAGCATAAACAGCGTTTGCAGGGTATCTGTCCACACAATAGTCTTTATTCCTCCGCGAAAGGTGTAAACCCAGATTAAAGCAATGGTCATTAATACAGATGCCCAAAATGGAAAATCCCATGCATTAAAAAGAAAAATCTGGAGCACCCCAGCAACAAGCAACAATCTGAGCGAAGCCTGAAATGTACGGGACAACAGGAAGAAAAAAGCACCGGATTTGTAAGACCAGAATCCAAACCGCTGCTCAAGATAAGTATAAATAGACACAAGATTCAGCCGATAATACATAGGCATCAGAACCAAGGCAATGACCGCGTAACCCAGCAGGTAGCCAAGCACCATTTGCATATAGGAAAACTGACTTGCCTCCACCCAGCCCGGGACGGAAATAAAAGTGACCCCTGAGAGCGAGGCACCGATCATACCAAAGGCCACCACATACCAGGGCGACTGCCTGTCTGCAGTAAAAAAAGTCTTTGTACTTGCATTCCTCGAAGTTAATTGAGAAATTAATATGAGAATTATGAAGTAAACACCTATTACAAAAAGAACGATGGTCGGATTCATATTAAAAATTTAGACCATAAAAATGCAAATTTTTATTAATTTTGATAAACAATTAGTTGAAAGTATGAGATTTTCTTACTTAGAAGATGAGTTATTAGAAGTTTTGGAAGACAAGGATTCCACTAAATTGAAGGATCTGGTGGTTTTTAATGATGATTTCAATACTTTTGATCATGTTATAAATACCTTAATAAAGGTGTGCCGTCATACCCAACAACAAGCAGAACAATGCACATACATTATTCATTACAAAGGGAAATGTGCGGTAAAAAAAGGGACTTATACCGAGTTAAAACCAATGAAGGATGGTATTAGCGAAGCAGGAATAGGTGTTGCCATTATGTAGGCAACAATATAATGATCCGGCTTTGGTGATTTAACTTTTATGATTCTACATGCAATATCCCTCCAAATTAATTGAAGATGCAGTCAATGAAATTTCGCATTTACCAGGAATAGGTAAAAAAACTGCTTTGCGCCTGGTTATTCACTTATTAAAGCAGGAAAAAGAAACAACTTTACATCTTTCCGATGCCCTTGTCAAGCTGAGAACCGAGGTAAAATACTGTAAAACTTGCCATAACATATCCGACAATGAAACCTGCGAAATCTGCACCAGCCACCGCAGGGATCATTCCGTTATCTGTGTAGTGGAAAATCTTCCCGACTTAATGGCCATAGAAAACACAGCCCAATACCATGGCTCCTATCACGTTTTAGGAGGAATTATTTCACCCATCGATGGAATTGGTCCCGATGATCTGAAAATAGACTCGCTGATCAAACGTGTAAAAAACAAGGAAGATAAGATTAAAGAGATTATTCTGGCCCTCAGCTCCACGATGGAAGGAGACACTACCTCTTTTTATCTCACCAAAAAACTGAAAAACTTTGATTTACAAGTAAGCACCATCGCGAGGGGCATACCTGTGGGGGGAGAACTGGAATACGCAGATGAAATTACTCTCGGAAGAAGTATCTTAAGCAGAACCACCTATTTGCAAAAATAACCGGGGAAGTAGCCAACCTGAAAGGGTAACCCCTTTTGTCAGAAAAAAAGCAAAAAAGCCCTTTAACTTCATTTTATAATCAGAAGAAAAAGCTTACGCACATCTTCCGTTATACGCATTTCACAGGCAATATCTTCAAAAAATACAATTTACTAAGATATCTTTACTATTAATAATCAGGGAAAAATTAAATCATAAAACTATTTAAGGTTTAGTTATCTTGTTTTTATACAATTAACACCTCTATATTACGTGTAAGTTTGCATTCTCAAAGTGCAAATAAAAACCTACCCGTAAAATACTAAATTTGCCTTTACCAAAAAACCAAAATTCCAACTTTAACTGAAGCAAAGGGCAATGAGAGTTAAAAAGAGACATCCATTTATTTCCAGTCTGCTGGTCACCTGGTTAATATGCCTGTTTGGATGCGAGGACAACACAACCGGGATTATTCCAATTGAAGGTGAATATGATGTAGTTACCGTGGCGGGAAACGGGCAACCGGGATTTTCGGACGGTTCCGGGTCGGATGCCCAATTTCATAACCCCACAGATATCGCGATAGATGAGGCAGGTAATCTTTACGTTTCTGACCGCGATAATCATCGCATAAGAAAGATCAATGCTAATGGCAATGTCATTACCTTAATTGGTAACGGTGAGCCTATACAAACTGATGGTGTATGGTCAGAAGCAAAATTTGAAAATCCGCAAAGTGTAACTTTTGACCTGGACGGTAACTTATGGGTGGCTGAAAAAGCTTCTGTAAGAAAAGTTAACATCCCGGAACAAATAGTTACCACTATAGCCGGTAATAACGACCAACCTGGGTATATGAATGGAAGCCTGCAGGAAGCAACTTTTAATGATATCAGAGGGGTGGCTGTTGACCGGTTCAATCATATTTACCTCTCGGATCACCTTAATCATGCCGTAAGAAAAATAACCACTGACGGTCAGGTGACCACTTTTGCAGGTAATGGTACCCCGGGAATTGTAAACGGCTTGCCGCAGGATTCAAAATTCAACCACCCGCTGGGAATTTTTATCACCACCGATGGTATCCTCATTCTGGCAGATGAAGAAAACAATCTTATCCGGAAAATCAATAACGGAGGAGTGGTTGAAATACTGGCAGGTAGCATCTACGGCTATCAGGACGGCGTAACCGCTAATGCCAGATTTCGATTGCCAGCGGCTGTTGCTGCTGACCAGGATGGAAACATCTATGTGGCTGATGCTAAGAATTTCAGGATACGAATCATCAGAAAATCAGGCCTGGTGGAAACTATTGCAGGGAATGGTGTATTGGGTTTTAAAGATGCCATGGGCAAAGAGGCGATGTTTGGCAAGATAACAGGGATCGCGGTAGATACAACAGGAAATATTTACCTAGTGGATCAATCCAACCATTGTATCCGTAAACTCATCAGACCATCAGGCAATTAGCAAAAAAAGTGTCCGGTTATTTAAAAAATTTCATTTGTTGGTTTTGGTAAATTAAAAATTCTATTTTTGCCTGGAATTTTTAAAAACTAAAACAAATGAGTCAGAATCTGTCAAATCGCATAGCCACACTGGCTGAGTCAGCCACACTGGCTATGGCTGCCAAAGCAAGGGAGTACAAGCAGAAAGGGATTGAAATAATCAGCCTGAGCCTGGGTGAACCTGATTTCAAAACCCCAAAACACATCCAGGAAGGGGCCAAACATGCGATTGATGAGGGTAAATACTTTTCCTATCCCCCTGTAAATGGTTATCTGGATCTGCGACAGGCCATCTGTAATAAGTTGGAGCGGGATAATCATCTGAAATACAGTCCTGAAAATATTGTTGTGTCAAATGGGGCCAAACAATCCATTGCCAATGTATTTTTCAGCCTGCTTAATCCTGGTGACGAGGTAATTGTCTATACGCCGTACTGGGTAAGTTATACCGCCATGATCCACCTGGCAGAAGGAAAACCTGTTTTCATAAAAGGCTCACTGGAAAACGATTTCAAAGCCACAGCCGATCAGTTAAAAGATGCCATTACCGGCAAAACCAGGGCCATTATCTTTTCATCGCCCTGCAACCCGACCGGAGCGGTTTTTACCCGGGAAGATTTTGAGGCTATGGCATCTGTTTTAAAAGCATATCCGGAAATCTTTGTGATTGCAGATGAAATCTATGAGTACATTAATTACACCGATGAGCATGTAAGCTTTGCCTCCGTCGACGGAATGATGGACAGAACCATAACCGTTAACGGTTTTGCCAAAGGTTTTGCCATGACAGGCTGGCGGGTAGGCTATATCGCAGCCCCGTCCTGGATAGCTAAAGGTTGCAATAAAATGCAGGGGCAGATTACAAGTGCCAACTGCTCAATATCCCAAAGGGCAGCTTACACGGCGCTCACGGAAGATCTGGGACCAACATATGAAATGAAAGAAGCATATTTGAAACGTAGGGCCATGGTTTACGAACTGCTTAGTGACATTCCCGGTCTGAAAGTTAATATGCCAAAAGGGGCCTTCTACTTTTTTCCGGATGTAAGTGCTTATTTTGGAAAATCAGATGGCAATAATACAATCGACAATGCCAGCGAGCTTTGTTTGTATCTTTTAGACCATGCCCGGGTTTCACTGGTTACCGGTGAGGCCTTCGGTGATCCCAATTGCCTGCGATTATCCTATGCAGCTTCCGAGGAAGACCTCAGAGAAGCCCTAAGCCGCATCAAGGAAGTGCTTTCCAAATTGAATTAAAATGGAAGCTGCGCACTGTAACCGGATTTTCAGGCAAAGCATAGAAGATTATCACCGGCTTGACACTGTGGATCAGCCAATCAGCAATCCTTTTCCCAGCGATAGCATCGACCATCTTATCTATCTTAAAAACTGGATCGATACTGTGCAATGGCACTACGAGGACCTGATCAGGGATCCTGATTTAGATCCTGTGGAAGGCATGCAGTTAAAAAGAAACATTGATGCTTCCAACCAACAACGAACAGATGTAGTGGAAAAGATAGATGATTGGTTCTTGGCCTGTTTTAAAGAGGTGGAAGCAAGGCCAGATGTACGAATCAATACCGAAAGCCCTGCGTGGGTTGTAGATCGTCTTTCCATTCTGGCCCTAAAGATTTATCATATGGAAGAACAGGTGTCGAGACCCGATGCCGGAGAACGCCATAAGCAGGTACATCAACAGAAATTAAATATACTGCTGGAACAGCAACAGGATCTTTCCGAAAGTTTTGACCACCTGATTAATGAGCTAAAAAGTGGCTACAAGGTCATGAAGGTTTACCGGCAAATGAAATTATACAACGACCCTGAAACTAATCCGGTACTTTACAACAAGGACGGGACGAACCGGGACCGCTAAAACAGGCTTTATGAATTTACTGGTATTCAGGTTTTCAGCAATGGGCGATGTGGCGCTAACTCAGCCTGTGATAAAACATGTTTTGAGCCTGAACCGGAAAGTACACATTACCCTTGTAACAAAACCGCAATTCGAACCGCTGTTTGCCGGTTTACCCAGGTTTACATTCCTCGGTGTTGACTTTAAAAAAGAATATAAAGGTCTCCGGGGATTGTTGAGGCTACATAAAAAGCTCATGGCATCAGGGAAATATGATCATATCATAGACCTGCATGATGTAGTCAGAACATGGGTACTTTGCTTTTTACTTTCTTTAAAAGGAGTGCCAACCAGAAGAATTGATAAAGGAAGAATAGCTAAGAAAAACCTGACCCGAAAAACCAAAAAGATATTTAAGCCCCTTAAACATACCACACAAAGATATCTTGAAGTCTTTTCGGCCCTGGGATTAACCTTGGAAGACATTAAGATACCCAGTCTTCACTTAGCTGCCAACAACCCGGGCGGTTCCCTCGCAAAAATTCTTGGCTCGCCCCGTTTTACCCACAAAAAAATTCACCGGGTCGGCATTGCACCTTTCGCCAAACACCCCCAGAAACAATGGTCCATTGAAAAAATGCAGGTTTTGATACAACAAATGACCGAACAAAAAAAAATCCTGGTCCTGCTTTTTGGTGGCCATGATGAAGCAAACCAACTAAAAGGACTGGCCGGAGACAATGATTACGTTCATAATTTGGCCGGCAAGCTAAGTCTGGCAGAGGAAATGGAAGTCATAAGACAATTGGATTTGATGATTACCATGGATTCTTTCAATATGCACCTGGCCGGTTTGCTGGGCGTTAAAGTGATCTCAATTTGGGGGGCTACCCATCCTCATGCCGGATTTGGTCCATTAGGGGAAAACCAGAAACTGCTTGTGCAGATACCTCATGAAGCCCTGTCGTGCCGGCCCTGTTCGGTATTTGGGAACCGCCCTTGCTGGAGAGGTGATTTTGCTTGTATGCAACAAATTGCGCCCGAAACGGTTATGCAAAAAGTTAAAGCGGTACTGAAATCTCCCTGAAATACCAAAACTTTACACCTTTCATATGACTTAATACTTAACCTGGCGCAGGCATCCGTGGGTGTTGCCCAACGTTTACGCCAAAATTCTTTGTGTCTTGGTGTCTTGGCGGTTAATCATTGTTCACCACGGAGGCACAAAGAGACACAGAGGTTTTCGCTTATAGAATAAAATAAAGACACATTCTTGTGTTGTGCAACACCCACAGACGCTCTTGCTATCGATGTCTCCTTTTATTCACCAAGCCAGAGAGACAAAGTCACCAATAAGCTATCAAAAACTTACCCTGTTAGAATGGAAAACGGTTCGAGAGCTTCAAAATGAGTGCGTTTTTACCGTATCAATAAAACATCTGACTTTGTCCGGATCGGTATCGGGGTAAACCCCATGCCCCAGATTGGCAATATGCCGGTACGGGCCAAATTGATCCAGCATGTTTTGCGTAGCCTTTTTGATTTGATCATAAGAACCGTAAAGTACACAGGGATCCAGGTTCCCCTGCAACGTCTTATCCATCCCTACCAATTCCCTTGACTCGGCAATATCCATGTTCCAGTCCAGGCCGACAGTCTGGCAGGGAAGTTTCCCGATCGCCTTCCTGGCAAAATATGCCCCCTTGGCAAAGACGGTAAACGGCACCTCATCTATTGCCTGGCAGACCTTTTCAATAAAAGTCAATGAAAACTGCTGATATAAATCCGGTGGCAGAATTCCAGCCCAGGAATCGAACAGTTGCACTAAATCGGCCCCGGCCTTGATTTGAGCTTTAAGGTATCGAACAGTACTCTCCGTGATTTTATTTAACAGCCTTACTGCCAAATCCGGATTTTTGTAAAGCATCGCCCTGGCCTTTGAAAAAGTTTTGCTTCCCTGCCCCTCCACCATATAACAAAAAATCGTCCACGGCGCCCCGGCAAACCCGATTAAAGGCACCCTGCCATTCAATGCCTTTTTGGTTATTTTGATAGCCTCAATCACATAAGCCAGATCTTCTTCAGGCACAACAGTCCTCAGTCTTTCGGCCTGTTCTTCTGTTTTGATGGTTTCGGGAAAAAAGGGCCCTTTTTTTTCTACCATTTCATAAGCCAGTCCCATAGCCTCGGGAATCACCAGTATATCGGAAAAAATAATGGCTGCGTCCACTTCTAAAATATCAACCGGCTGAATGGTAACCTCTGCGGCCAGTTCCGGGGTTTGAACTAATTCAACAAAACCGCTTAATCTTTCTCTTACAGCCCTGTATTCAGGTAAAATGCGACCTGCCTGACGCATCAGCCACACAGGTGTCCTCTCTGTTTTTTCACCCCTGGCCACCCTCAGCAATAAATCATTTTCCAAAACCATGGCGCAAATATAAACCGAAAAATGACTATATGGATAATTCGGTTTCCAATTTCGCAGAAATGACGATTTATTCCGTGGTTGTTGCCTGATGGTATTTTTTTACAACTAATAAGTAGGTATTTTTGTGAATAAACAATTCATAAACCATGAGCTTTTTATTCAACGATTTTGCCGGTTGGAAACAATATTGCAAAGAAAAACAATTGAATCTTTACGAGGTAGTACTGGACTATGAAGTAAAGCAAAAAGGAAAATCCGAAAAAGAAATATGGGATGGCCTTGCCAATGCCTACGGAGTCATGAAAAACGCCGTAAGAACGGGGCTGAAGGAAAACATGACATCTCGTTCAGGAATGGTGAATAATGGTGCCAAAAAGGTTTACCAGAATAAGCTGACGGTGTTATCTCCGGAATTCCAAAAGTTAATAGCCAGGGCTTTGGCTGCCAAAGAGGTAAATTCATGCATGGGAAGGGTGGTAGCAGCACCTACAGCCGGTGCTTCGGGGATTTTACCGGGAGCTTTGTATACTTTACAGGAAATTCATCGACTGGATGATAAAAAAATACTGGAAGGGCTTTTGGTGGGTGCCGGAATTGCCCTGGTCATCGAAGAAAAGGCCTCTTTGGCGGGTGCTGTCGGAGGTTGTCAGGCCGAAACCGGAAGTGCAGCAGCTATGGCTTCCGGGGCAATAGTTTATTGCCTGGATGGAAACATCGATCAGGTATTTAATGCCGTGGCCATTACCATCCAATGTATGTTGGGATTGGTTTGCGATCCGGTGGCAGGATTGGTGGAGGTACCATGCATCGTAAGAAATGCCAGTGCGGCAGCTATTGCCAATTCCTCGGCACAAATCGCCTTATCGGATGTGAGCGCCGTCATTCCTGTGGATGAATGTGTTGAAGCCATGGGTGAAATTGGCCAGAGTATGGAAAGCCGTTACAAAGAAACAGCACAAGGAGGACTGGCTGCCACGCCCACTGGCCAGCGAATCGCCAAAAATGTGCTGATCCAGGATATTGAAATCATGCCTGATCAAGACGGAAACGTCGGTTAAAGTTTTATCTCAGTAATAAAAAAATAAAATATCGTTGAGAATATCAAAGACCAAAATACTGCACTAAACAGCATGTAGTAAATAATCTTTCTTCGACCCCCACCCAGGTAGGACACCAGGATAGAACCGCCGATGGGTGTAAAAACGATGGGCGTTAAAAATGAAACCCCGAACAGACCGTATTTTCTCCATATGGCCACAAACCTTCGGTTTTTTTTGGTAAATTTCTTTCTTTTTCTTTTGAATAGAAATGGTAGCCTGTCCTTAAATCCTTTACTTGTGAATATCAACACGCTTGTCATCATTCCTGCTATGGTAATTAATACGGTTTCTCCCCATGACAATCCGGATGCTGGTCCCATAGTAGGGCCCGCAATGAATTTTATCATCGTCAAAAGATAAATTGAAATATATTTGATGATCTCAACCAACATGCCTTATACTACTTACCACAAGCGTTTGAAAGACGTAAATTATTCAATTTTAAATCCCCGAAAACTATCCGGTTTCCAAACTAAAATGCAATTCGGCGGCAAAATTATTAAGGTTAAACCAAGCATCCAAATCATATCCACACTTAAAATGGCCTTTGTAATTTCGACATCAATTATTACATATGATATCTCGCCACCAAGGGACTAAAAAAAAGTCAGAATCTTTCAAGTTTCCGGATCGTCAGGTAAGTCTCCTATGTATAAGCCGCCATCTGTAAGGTTGCCGATTCAGGAAGGTTTTTGGCCAGCAATAAAAAACATTATAGTAATGATTATTTCGCTTAATTCAAAAACCTGAGTTGTATTATTCAATTTGACATCAGCCTGTTCGACTCGTCAAAAACACCAGAGTCTTTAATAATTAAAAACAGGATTTTCGCCCAAAGGTTTCGATTTCCTGTTAATTTTTGCCTGACATGACATCACCATCAGTTGATTCACGGTGAGACAAATTAAGATTTGTGGCCATATGCCAAATCACCGGCATCACCTAGGCCAGGGATTATGTAGGCACGGTCATTGAGTTTCTCATCGACTGCTGCAACCCAAAGGTTGAATTTCAGGTCAATATGTTCATGCAAAAAGTCTATTCCCTCGGGTGCTGCTATCACACACATAATGTCAATATGTTGTGGTTCCCCATTTTTTCTTAATGCTTTCAGGGTCTTAACGATAGATTTGCCCGTAGCAAGCATCGGGTCAATTAATATAACTCTCCGGTCTTTAAGTGAAGGTGTAGCCACATAATCCATTTGAATTTCAAAATCATCGTTACCAATGGCATGGTGCCTGTAAGCCCCGATGAACCCGCTTACCGCACCATCGAAATAATTGAGCACTCCCAGATAAAATGGAATACCTGCCCTCATAATGGGTATTAATACCGGTTGATTTTCGAGTAAGTTAACATGAGAAATACCAAGAGGAGTTGTAACAGGCTGAGGCTGATAACTTAGTGATTTGGAAATTTCATAAGCTAATAATCCGCCAAGTCGCTCAAGATTCTTTCTGAAACGCATACTATCCTTTTGAATATGCTGATCCCTGATTTCGGCCAGAAAATGATTGGCTATAGAGTTGGTTTTGTTTAAAACAAACATTACGTGGATTTTATCGATGGAAATTTTACAAATTTGACAATCAGGTAATAGGCAAGTGAATACCAGTCACTTAAATTTATTGATTTTTTTATAAGCATGCTTACCTTCAGTGCGTTAAAACCAGACGCCAATTTATCCAAATAAAGGTTATTTTTATCCATCAAAAAGAAATTTTATGGGGTGTATGTGTTATTGAAAGTTTTAAACATGATATTAAATAAAATTTTATATTGCTTTTTTTGCCTGTTAAATGACTGAAAAATATCATGGAATTATTAAAGAGACTTTGTGAAATCCGGGCTCCTTCCGGAAATGAATCCGCACTCAAAACCTATATCATTAATTATGTCAACGAAAACCAGCATAAGTGGGTCTGCAAACCGGAAATAATTTACGGTGATGATTTTCAGGATTGCCTTATCCTCAAATTTGGCCGGCCACGCACAGCGGTTTATGCCCATATGGATTCTATCGGATTTACGGTAAGATATGAAGACCAACTGGTTCCTATAGGAAGTCCCGATGCCCGGACAGGCTATAAATTGGTCGGGGAAGATCAATTGGGACCAATCGAATGTGAATTGGTAGTAGATGAATCCAATAACTTGCGGTACAAATTCGGAAGGCCCATTCATCGTGGTACCGATCTGGTATTTAAAACCCATTTCAAAGAGAATAATGAGTATATCCAATCCAGTTATCTCGACAATCGCCTGGGAGTTTACAATTGCCTGAAACTGGCTGAAAACCTGGAAAATGGTGTGTTGGTGTTTTCATGTTGGGAAGAACATGGTGGCGGCTCGGTACCTTATCTGGTGAAATTCCTGTTTGAAAGGTTTAACATCAGGCAGTCCCTGATCTCAGATATAACCTGGATTACAGATGGTGTATATCCGGGCGATGGTGTTGTAATCTCGCTTAGGGACAAAAACATTCCACGCAAAAACTTTGTTGATAAAATTATCAGTATCGCCTATAAGTCAGGGATCGACTATCAATTAGAAGTAGAGGGGCAAGGCTCCAGCGACGGAAGGGAAATTCAACTTTCACCCTACCCGGTAGACTGGTGTTTTGTAGGTGCGGCGGAAGAGTATGCACATTCCCCCCATGAAAAAGTACATAAAAAGGATCTCGAGGCTATGATACATTTATATGAAAAATTATTGAAAGAATTATGAAGGTTTTAAAAAAACAGTTGAAAATAAATATCTATATTTGCCGCCCGTAACCTATGATTCTGCAGCGTCATGATTAGTAAACCCATGCTAAAACTCAAGGATAAATCTTTCACCAAAATAATTGATCATGAGCAGGTCTTTCAACGGGTCAGGGAGATGGCCGAAGACATCAACAAGGACTATGAAGGTAAAAACCCACTGTTTATAGCGATTTTGAACGGAGCATTTATGTTTGCCTCGGATTTGATGAAACAGATTAATATCCCGGCAGAAATAACCTTCATTAAAGTAAATTCATACAGTGCTACCAAAAGCACGGGAAACATCAAGGAGTTGATTGGTTTGCAGGAAAACATTTTTAAAAGAAACCTGATTATTATCGAAGACATTGTAGATACAGGTAATACGTTATCTCATCTGCTGGAAGGTTTTAGTGCGCTTGGGACTGATTCCATTGAAATTGCGACCTTATTGCACAAGCCAGACGCCTTGCAAAGAGACCTAAGTATAAAATACGTGGGCTTCTCTATCCCCAATAAGTTCGTAGTAGGTTATGGCATGGATTACGACGGTTATGGCAGAAATTGCAGGGATATCTTTGAATTAAGCGAATAACATCATTCAGTACCGCCGTTTTAGGAATAATTATTAAAAAATCTATCTTTGTTTTTTGGAAAATTTTAAACACTAAATTATGCTTAATATTGTGCTCTTTGGCCCTCCGGGCGCCGGTAAAGGAACTCAAAGTGAAAAGTTAATCGACAAATATAACCTGGCACATATTTCTACCGGCGATTTATTCAGAAAAAACCTTAACGAGGGTACCAAAATGGGTAAACTGGCGCAAAAGTATATGGATGAAGGTAATCTGGTTCCCGATGAAGTAGTGATCGGAATGGTAGATGAGCGGATAAAAGAGCGTGAGGAGATCAATGGATATTTATTTGATGGTTTCCCCAGAACCATTGAACAGGCAAAGGCCCTGGATCGTTTGATGGATAAAAATGAAACTCCCATCTCTACAATGATATCATTGGACGTGCCCGCAGAAGAACTAATAACGAGGTTATTGGAAAGGGGTAAAACTTCCGGAAGGCCGGATGACCAGAATTTAGATAAGATTAAAACCAGGATACAGGTGTACCAGGAAGAAACGCTGCCCGTAGCTACCTACTACAAGGAACAGAAAAAATACAACAACGTTGTAGGTGTTGGAGCAATCGACAAGATTTTCGAAAATATTTGTAAGGAGGTCGACAAACACTTATAAACCTGCCTGTTACGCATTCATCAAAAAAGGTTTTTAAAAATCCCCCTTTGGCCAATTCAAATTTTATCGATCATGTAAAGATCCATCTTCGCTCGGGTAATGGAGGCCCGGGGGCAGTTCATTTCAGAAGAGAAAAGCATGTACCAAAAGGTGGTCCGGATGGCGGTGATGGGGGGCGGGGCGGTCACATCATTGTAAAAGGCAATCCCCAGCTTTGGACCTTGTTACATTTGAGATATAAAAAGCACCTGATCGCCAGTCATGGAAAACCTGGTGAAGGAGGAAAAAGAACCGGGGCCGAAGGCAAAGATGTGATGGTAGAGGTACCCTTAGGCACGGTTATAAAAAATGCTGAAACACTAACGGCCATTGCTGAGATTACTGAGGAAGCACAGGAGGCTATCATCGCCAAAGGAGGACTGGGAGGTCTTGGGAACGAAAATTTCAAAACTGCCACCAACCAAACGCCCAGATACGCACAGCCAGGAGAACCAGGGGAGGAATTCCAGGTAATTCTGGAACTAAAGTTGCTGGCTGATGTCGGCCTTGTTGGCTTTCCCAATGCAGGTAAATCTACCCTGCTCTCCGTGGTTTCAGCCGCTAAACCTGAAATAGCAGACTATCCTTTTACCACACTCGTACCTAACCTTGGTGTAGTGGCCTACCGCGATGATAAATCATTTGTAATGGCCGATATTCCTGGCATCATCGAGGGAGCTAGTGAAGGGAAGGGCTTAGGTCTGAGATTCCTCCGCCACATTGAAAGAAATGCCACCTTGCTATTTCTGGTTCCTGCCGATGCCAAAGATATCGGCCAGGAGTATCAAGTCTTGTTAAAAGAGCTGGAAAAATATAATCCGGAGTTATTGGATAAAAAAAGGTTGCTGGCCATCTCAAAATCTGATCTACTGGACGAAGAACTGGAAAGCGCTTTGGCAGAAGAATTGCCTTCAGGGGTTAAATCCGTTTTTATTTCTTCAATTACCGGAAAAGGCATACAAAAATTAAAGGATGTTATTTGGGAGGTTTTGGGGGGGATTGACAATGAATAATTGACAATGTGGGCTGTGTAAAAATGAAACGTTGAAAACTTTTCTAAAAATAATATTTTGAGAAAAGTCGGTGAAATGAGCATATGTTATTTATTTTTTCCTTCAATTAACTAAAGCAGAATTTAATTCGGTCAATTTTTGCAATGTTGTTGTTTTTACACAGCCTCAATGGATAATCGATGGGGGGTAATTGAATGGTGGGGGAGGTATTATGCAGGAGGTTATTATGGTGACTTTTGCCATTTTCCTAACTGTTGCTGTTGGTCAATGCTGTTGCTGCAACGTGTCATTATGGCATAAATATTCAATTGGCAAAAAAATTGTTGCTTTTGAGGGGAGTCAGTGATTTATATAAGCTGATTGCACTATTAATTATTGCATTTTTAAGCGTTGAATATTAAGATTTGATCTGGTTTAAGCTATTAAATCATGGAAAAAGAACATTTAGAAGAACAACAAGGGAATAATACGGCTGAAGAAAATTTAACGGATAAAAGCGAGGAAAGGGAAAAGGTGGCGGAAGAGACGGTAGAGAACGTCAAAGATACTGACGAAATTTCAGAAGAAATACCAGAATTAGACCAGACAAAGGCAGATTTGGCAGAAGCCAAAGACAAGTACCTGAGGCTATATTCGGAATTTGAAAATTTTCGCAGGAGGACTGCCAAAGAAAAGCTAAGTCTGATAGGCACCGCCAATGAAGAAATCATTAGTGCTTTACTGCCGGTGCTCGACGATTTTGAAAGAGCCGCGGAATCCAATAAAAATGCGGATGTGGAAAGCATGAGGGAAGGTTTTTCTTTGATCCATAACAAATTAAAAAACATTTTAGAGCAAAAAGGGCTGAAAGTAATGGATAGTAAAGCCGGGATGGACTTTGACTCAGAGTTACATGAAGCCATTACACAAATACCCGCTCCTAAGAAAAACTTCATAGGAAAGGTGGTAGATGTGGTTGAGAAAGGTTACTACCTTGGAGAAAAAGTGATTCGTTTTGCAAAAGTTGTGATAGGAACATAATATGGCTAAGAGAGACTACTACGAAGTGTTGGGTGTCGACAAGTCCGCCGCTCAGGAGGAGATAAAAAAAGCGTATAGAAAAATCGCTATAAAGTACCACCCTGACAAAAACCCGGATAACCCACAGGCAGAGGAAATGTTTAAAGAAGCAGCCGAAGCCTATGAGGTATTAAGTAACCCTGAAAAAAAACAACGATATGACCAATTTGGTCACCAGGGAGTTAACGGTGGTGGTTTCGGCGGCGGTGGCATGAATATGGAAGACATATTTTCTCAATTTGGTGATATCTTCGGCTCCGGAAGTCCTTTTGAAAGCTTTTTTGGTGGAGGCGGGGCCCGTTCAAGAGGAAGAAAAGGTTCAAATCTGCGCATTAAACTAAAGCTTAATCTGCAGGAAATTGCCAATGGGGTTGAGAAAAAGATAAAAGTAAACCGCCTGATACCGGCAGACGGTGTGACATTTAAAACATGTACTACCTGTCAGGGTTCGGGCCAGGTAAGAAAAGTAGTTAATACCATGCTTGGGCAAATGGTTTCTTCCAGCACTTGTCCAACCTGTAACGGTACCGGAAAAATTGTTGATCATCGGCCTCCTGGTGTCGATAGTTCAGGCTTGCAACAAAAGGAGGAAGTCATCAACATAAAAATTCCCGCGGGTGTATCTGAGGGCATGCAGCTTTCAATGTCGGGAAAAGGTAATGCTGCTCCTGGCGGAGGCATGCCAGGCGATTTATTAATCCTGATCGACGAAATCGAGGACCAGGAGCTAAAAAGGGAAGGCAACAATATTACCTATGAATTGTATACCAGTTTCATAGACGCCACTCTTGGCAGTACTGTAGAAGTTCCTACAATAGATGGCAAGGTAAAAATAAAAATAGAACCCGGTACCCAATCCGGAAAAATACTGAGGTTGCGTAATAAGGGCATCAAGGATATCAATGGATATGGACGGGGAGATCAGCTTATTCATGTGAATGTTTGGACTCCTAAAAAACTGACCCATGACGAAAAAGCATTACTTGAGTCATTGAGAGAATCCCCTAATTTTACCCCCAGGCCAGAAAAAGGAGAAAAGGGCTTCTTTGACAAAATGAAAGACTTCTTTTAACAAACAACAGAAGCTTCTAAATTACTAAAAAGAGGCTGTCTCAAGAGTGAGATGGCCTCTTTTAACACCAAATATCCTTTTGTCGGATACAGGTTGAATGGGTATTTATCTCAGGATATGAGTAAAACAACCCTTGTTTTCTATCAATCCTCAGTGAGATTTTAACCAAGCATAATAATATTTGGCAAAAAAATTAGAGGCTACCCTTTTGAGACAGCCTCTGCTGTTTTTAGCATCCAAAATTTCCGGTGAATCATTGAGATAATGTAACACATTTTCCCTAATCACGTACATAGGGACATGTGGAGGAATAGTATTATACTATTATTAGTTTTAGGAACTAATAGCGGGCTTTTATACGGACAAACTAAAAAACGGTACACGGTAAACACAACGGCTGAGTTTGAGAAACTGGCTTTCAACTTATATTCACCCTCCGGTACCTGTCAGATAAGGCCTACTCACCATCCAACGTTGGTGACCATCTATTGCAAATCTGAAAATGACGACTATAATCCCGCCTTTATAACCCGCATGAATGATATGACCAAATTCGTTTCCCTGGACATGGACGATGGTAAATCAGATGGAATCAGCAAAACCCTTTCAGGAAAAGTTTTTAAATCCCCATATATGGAGCTTGAGAATAAATGTAATGTTTACCTTTCTCATCAAAAGCCCGTAACACTGGATTTAAAATATGGCGTCGGGGAGGCTTTTGCCGACTTATCAGGGTTGGCAGTAGAAAAGCTCAAGATTAATACAGGCAGTGCCGATGTAACTGTAGGCTATCAGGAAGGCAAGGCAAATCTCGTCAAAATGGATACTTTTTCCATTAAGGTGGATCTCGGATCAGTGACGGTTAAAAGGGTTAACCTGTCAAAAGCTTCGAACATTATTGCCGACGTCGGTTTTGGGGATTTGAAGCTGGAACTCTCAGACACCCTGATGGTCAACACCCGGGTGAAGGCCAGCGTAGGTGCCGGAACGCTGGAAATATCAATCGCTAATCAAAACACCCCTGCCATTATCCATGTTAATAACTCCATCCTTTGCCGGGTAAAACTAAATAAACACTTCAAAGAAATCCGCGAAAATGTTTTCGTCAACAACAGCTACCACGAAAACGCGGAAAACCTGATCACTTTCAACCTGGATGTAGCTATGGGAAATATCATTTTCAGATAATTCAAATCCCCAAATTACCTTTCATCATTATTTTATCATAACTACGTATTTTTATACTAGATTTGCCATTATTGCCAATGAATAAAATTAGAAAAATTGGATATTCTAACCGCTAAAGGTGTAAGCAAACAGTTTGGAAATCATCAGGCCTTAAACAAAATCAATCTAAATATACCGAGAGGTTCTATATTCGGCTTGTTAGGCCCGAATGGGGCCGGGAAAACCACTTTTATCAGGATTGTAAATCAGATCATCTCCAACGATGAAGGTGAAATCCATATCAATGGCGAAAGATTAGCCCCCCGGCATATAGGTGCCATAGGTTACTTGCCAGAGGAAAGGGGGCTGTATAAAAAAATGAAAGTGGGTGAGCAGCTCTTGTACCTTGCACGACTAAAAGGCGTTCCTAAAAGTCAGGCGATAAAAAAAATCAACGATTGGCTCACAAAATTTGACCTCAGGGCATGGAGAAACAAAAACATCGAGGATCTCTCAAAAGGAATGCAACAAAAAATACAATTTATCGCCACAGTCATCCACAACCCCGGTCTTATCATCCTCGATGAACCTTTTTCAGGCTTTGACCCTATCAACGCCAACCTCATTAAGGATGAGATTCTAAAAATAAGGGACCAGGGCAGTACCATCATTTTTTCTACCCACAGAATGGAATCAGTGGAAGAGTTATGTGATCATATAGCACTTATCAACCGGGCGGAGAAAATCCTGGATGGCCCCAAATCACTTATCAAAGATCAATTCCGGACCAATACCTTTGAGGTAGAACACAAAGGGGACATCAGCCTGCTAAGCCAACAGGACTACAGCATCAGCAACCACGTCACATTGGAAAATGGCATGGAAAAAACATCAGTGCAAATCAAAAATGGAAATTCGCCCAACCAACTGTTGAGCGATCTGATAGCCCTGACGGAGGTACATGGATTTACGGAAAAGGTGCCAAGCATCAATGATATTTTCATTATGAAAGTTAAGGAAGGAAGCCACCATGAATAAAATATTGCTGATTATCAAAAGAGAATACCTCTCAAGGGTCAGAAAAAGGTCATTTATCATCATGTCTGTTCTCGGCCCCCTGCTTTTTGGCAGCATACTGGTAATTCCGATATGGCTGGCTACCCGCGATAACGAAGAAAAAATGGTGGTAGTTAAGGATGACAGTGGCTTTTTCGTTCACAAGTTAAAAGCCAACAATATTGAATTTATCTATACAAACGAAAGCATTGAAAACCTACTGTTGAGCGACAGTACCATACTTCATATTCCCACGGTTGATATCGATAAAACCGCAGAAATATTTTTATACGGTAAAAACAACCATGGAATTGAATTCGAAAACAACATTGAAAACAGCATCGAAAAAGAAATAAGATCGATAAAGCTTTCAAAACTGGGATTAAGCGAAGGCAGGCTTGACAGTTTAAATGTCCACGTTAACCTCCACACCAGAAACTCCCGGACAGGCGAGGAGGAAGCCGATTCAGGTGTTGCCAGTGTAGTCGGTTACATTGGCGCCTTCGCGATTTATATGTTTATCTTTATTTATGGCGCTCAGGTAATGAGAGGTGTCGCCGAAGAAAAAACCAACCGGATCGTAGAGGTGATCATTTCTTCGGTAAAACCGTTCCAGTTGATGATGGGTAAAATATTGGGCATCGCATTGGTAGTATTGACCCAATTGACTATCTGGGTGGTCTTTACAACCGCTATCTACACCACTATTTCGGCCTATTATGCAGATGAAATGAAACTATTAGCCGAAACGCAGCAGGAGCAGTCCCTGATAAATAATCCCGGAGGCACAAAAATCGAGCAAGCAAAGATGCTCAGCCAGATAGCTGATAAAGTCGAAGGGTTTCCGGTACTCAAAACAATTTTTTCATTCATATTTTTCTTTTTAGCGGGCTACCTGATGTACGCCGCTTTATTTGCCATGGTTGGTTCGGCAGTAGATAGTATGGAAGATTCACAGCAGTTTATGCTTCCTATTACAATTCCGCTGATTGCTTCCATCATAGTACTTAGTGCAGTCCTGCAGGATCCCCACGGCTCCCTGGCTTTCTGGATGTCAGTGATCCCGTTGACATCACCTGTGGTTATGATGATGCGGGTGCCATTTGATGTGCCCAACACAGAATTGTTGTTATCCATGTTTTTACTGGTAGCGGGCTTTATTTTTACCACCTGGTTCGCAGGAAGAATATACAGGGTCGGTATTTTAATGCATGGATCGAAGGTAAATTATAAAACCCTTTGGAAATGGTTTTTTATGACTGATTAAAGAATGACATCATGGAACAAAACATTGGTAAGTATCTGGTAGTTGCCGGCATGATCCTCCTGATTGCCGGCGTGCTTATTTATTTTTTTCATGATAAAATGCCATGGATAGGAAGATTACCAGGAGATATCAGGGTGGAAAAACCCAATTTTAAGTTCTACTTTCCAATTACTACCATGATCCTGGCCAGTATATTGTTAAGCCTTTTGTTATGGGTATTCCGAAAAATCTTTTGACAGCAACTTTAACTTAGACCACCCGAAAAAAATTTATTTAGTTAAATTAGCGATCTGAAATCCTTTGAAATTTACTTCAACATACATTTTTAAGGATAATTTGTACCAAATCTTCGTATGGCACAGAACGACGGTTTTAACATCTACCAGAATAATTCCAGGATTAAATGGGTGGTGCTGGTGGTGGCTATCGTAATAAGTGCCACTTCCATTTATTATACCAATCTCCTTGTAGAGGAGTTTAAGCTAAGGGAAGAGAAAATGATTGAGCTTCATGCCAATATTCTGGAGTACACCGCCAATGTATTTGACTACGATGAAAATATCACTTTTTACTCGGACATACTTACTTCCAACACCTCCGTGCCACTCATACTGACTGATTCCGTTGACAACATCTTATCGACCCGGAATATCAAAATGCGTGACGATATTACCGAAGAAGCCCGGATAAAAATTGAAAAAAAGGAACTGGCAGTTATGAAGGAGGCCTATGAGCCCATCCTGGTTACCGTACGGGATCTGGAAAATGACCGGGTTATCAACTATCAATATGTGTATTACCGTAACTCAGACTTACTATACCAACTAAAATACTATCCCTACATACAACTTTCCATCATATTCATCTTCGGATTAATTGTCTATATGATCTTTAGCTATTCCAAAACAGCGGAACAGAATAGAATCTGGGCCGGGTTGGCCAAAGAAACTGCCCATCAACTGGGTACGCCTATATCTTCACTGATGGCATGGGTGGAGTATCTCCGGACGGATGAAAATCAAGCCAGCAAGGAGGTCGCTTTGGAATTGGACAAGGACATCAAGCGACTTGAAATGATTACCTCCAGGTTTTCCAACATAGGTTCGGTACCCGCCCTGCAGGAAGAAAACGTGTATGAAATTGTAAAGAACACGGTGAATTATCTGGAGTCCAGGGTTTCCAAAAAAGTTAATTTCAAAATTTCCACCGTCACCGAAGAAACCTACGCTGATTTAAACAAACCTTTGTTTGAATGGGTAATCGAAAACATTTGCAAAAATGCGGTGGACGCTATGAGTGGTGTGGGTGAAATTACCATCAACATCATAAAAGCCAACGAGGGCAGGGTCATTATCGATATTTCAGATACCGGTAAGGGAATTCCCAAAACAAACCTCAAAAAAATCTTTTCACCCGGATTCTCTACCAAAAAAAGAGGATGGGGTTTGGGGTTGACCCTGGTTAAACGTATCATAGAAAACTATCATAAGGGGCAGATTTTTGTAAAATCTTCTGAACAGGATGCCGGAACGACATTCCGGATTATTTTGAAAACATAATACTGTAGTTGAGGCTAAAATTCCCTTCCTATTAACTTTGCTTTCAATGATTAATCGTTTAGCTTTGCACTCTGAAAATTTAACATGCAAGATCCATTTTTAAGATTTAATAAAACATGGCAAAAACAGGCAAAATTACACAAGTGATCGGTCCGGTAGTGGATGTTAGTTTTGACACCGAAGATTCACTACCCAATATTCTCGATGCACTGGTAGTTACAAAAGAAAATAATCAAAAAATCATATTAGAATGCCAGCAGCATCTGGGAGAAGACAGGGTGCGGACCATTGCCATGGACAGTACTGAGGGTTTAACAAGAGGCATGGCTGTTTCAGACACAGGTTCACCCATAAAAATGCCTACCGGTGAAGAAATCAGGGGGAGGTTATTCAATGTAGTTGGTGAAGCCATTGATGGAATTGATCAACCTCAGGAAAATAAAGGCCTTCCCATCCACAGAAATGCACCGAAGTTTGAGGAACTTTCTACCTCTACCGAGGTCCTGTTCACCGGCATTAAAGTAATTGACCTGTTAGAACCCTACGTAAAAGGTGGCAAAATCGGACTTTTTGGCGGTGCGGGTGTAGGCAAAACCGTATTGATCCAGGAGTTGATTAACAATATTGCCAAGGCTTATGCCGGGTTGTCTGTGTTTGCCGGTGTCGGGGAAAGAACCAGGGAAGGTAATGACCTTTTGCGTGAAATGATAGAGTCAGGAGTCATCAAATATGGCGACGAATTCCTTCATTCTATGGAAGAAGGAGGCTGGGACTTGTCTAAGGTCGATAAGAAAGAATTGGCCAATTCCCAGGTTACACTTGTATTCGGTCAAATGAATGAGCCTCCGGGTGCCCGCGCCAGGGTGGCTTTGTCAGGTTTGACGGTAGCAGAATATTTCCGTGATGGGGACGGAGAAGGGGAAGGCAGGGATATCCTCTTTTTCATTGATAATATATTCAGGTTTACCCAGGCTGGCTCAGAAGTATCGGCCCTGTTGGGCAGAATGCCTTCAGCGGTAGGATATCAGCCAACATTAGCAACGGAGATGGGTGCCATGCAGGAAAGGATTACCTCTACAAAACGGGGATCTATTACGTCGGTTCAGGCCGTTTATGTTCCTGCTGATGACCTGACAGACCCGGCGCCGGCTACTACATTTGCCCACCTTGACGCTACTACTGTACTTTCCAGAAAAATTTCTGAGCTCGGTATTTATCCGGCAGTGGACCCTCTCGATTCCACATCGCGGATTCTGACCGCTGAAGTCCTGGGTGACGAGCACTACAACTGCGCACAAAACGTGAAGCAAATATTGCAGCGCTACAAAGAACTGCAAGACATCATAGCCATCCTGGGAATGGATGAGTTGTCAGATGAAGACAAGGAAGTGGTTCACAGGGCGAGAAGGGTTCAAAGATTCCTCTCCCAACCTTTCCATGTAGCTGAACAGTTTACAGGTATTGAAGGCGTTTTGGTTGATATCAAGGATACGATCAAGGGTTTCAACATGATTTTGAATGGTGAGTTAGATCACATACCCGAAATGGCATTTAACCTGGCGGGGCCTATTGAAGATGCCATTGAAAGAGGTGAAAAAATGATTGCTGAGGCTAAATAAGCTGCTTCGTTTTTCAATAACGGATCCAATAATTTAACTGGTATGCATTTAGAAATTATCACCCCCGACAAAAAGGTTTTTGAAGGAGAGGTAGAATCCGCAACATTTCCAGGTACCGATGGCTCGTTTCAGGTATTGAAAGACCACGCTCCCCTGATCAGTTCCCTTAGTAAAGGTGATTTGGTTTATAAGGATAGTGAAGGTACACACAGTCTCGTAGTGGATGGCGGCATAGTGGAAGTGCTCAATAATAACGTTATCGTTCTGGCCGAGTCTATATTGAACTAATCCGCGGTTTTACACAAAAATGGGGCAGGTATCCATTTTTACACAATATTTTCAACAAATTTCTTAGCGCCTCTTTGTGTCTTAGTGCATCCGTGGTGAAAAAAAGGGAACCATAAAAGCACCAAGACACAAAGGTTTTGGGCGGCGAAATGAAAATGCCGGTGTACTTACTATCGAGTGGTGGTCTCGCTCACTGGTCCTTCGACCCTAGCAATTAAGGCCTGCGTCCATCTGGTTATAAGAAGGTTTGTTAAATCTACTGAGACTTTTTCCTTCCATTAAAGAGCTGGCCGATCCTGTTAAAAAATCTTTTCTCAAAAGCCCAGAAAAATTTAAACTGCCCAAAAACAAATGCATAAACAAGCAAAACCACCTGGTATAGCGGTAATATCAAAAGGTAATATAAAAAACTGTACAAAACCGAATCTTTAGCCTCCTCCCCTACAAGCCCAAGTATTGGTCTTTTCAAAAACAGCACGGTAAAACCTGTGCAGGCAAATACCAGTAAAACAACCAGTACCTGAAACAAGCTATCCAATTGCCACCGTTCTTTTAGTCTTTCAAAAAAATTATTTTGCTGCGCCATTTAGCTTAAATTCTTAACACCTGGATTTGGCTTTTGGAAATCAGTCAGGACAACGCTAAAAAGTTCATCAAAATCACTTTCCATCCTTGCCTTAACTCATGCTTTACCATCAGTTAATCCACCGGACAAGGTATAACATCATAATAATCTATGAGTTTCCAAGTCATGTAAAAGTAAGCCGGATTATTGAAAATCTCTAAACAATTTCCACATTTCGCTATTTCCAGGGCGCACAGTCACATTCATCACTTCCTTCCTGACAGGGTGCAAAAAACTTAGTGACTTTGCGTGTAACTGAATGTTCCCATCCCTGTTAGCACTTGGAAAACCATATTTCACATCACCGACTATAGGACAACCTATTGCAGCCAACTGGGCCCTGATCTGATGTGGACGGCCTGTCAACGGCTTAACTTCCAGTAGGTAGTAATCCCCTATTCTTCCTAGCAAGCAGTATTTTAAAGTAGCTTTTTTTGCCCCCTTTTTATCACTTTTATGAATTCTGACCAAATTCTTGCGATGATCTTTAAACAGCCAGTGTGTCAAAGTTAATGCCTCTTCAGGCGGCCTGTTTTTAACCATGGCCCAATAGGTCTTGGATACCTCTCTTTGCTGAAATAACCTGGTCATTCTTTCCAGGGCCTTGGAGGTTTTTGCCAACACGATCAACCCGCTAACCGGCCGGTCAATTCTATGTACCAATCCCAAAAATATATTACCGGTTTTTTTGTAAGTATCCCTTAAGTACCGCTTATACAGATCGACGACCGAAAAATCCCCGGTGTTATCTCCCTGAACCAATACCCCTGCAGGCTTGTCAATGATCAGCAGGTGGTTATCTTCGTAAATGATCTGGTAATTTAACTTCAAAACTGACACAAATGTTGTTGGTAAAGCATCCGGTTAATATTCCGATGTAAAGTGGAAATCTATTTCGGGAAAATTTTCCTGAACCATCTGGAGCCAGGCTTTCGACTCTGCCATAAATACAATTTTTCCATCTTTGTCACGAGCAATATGCCTGTGCTTTGATTTTATAAATTCGTTTAAAGCTTTTTTGTTGTCACTGCCGACCCAGCAGGCCTTGTATAAATTGATAGGCACAAACCTGCATGTGGCACCATATTCATGTTTCAACCGGTGCTGAATTACTTCAAATTGCAGGGCACCAACCGTTCCTACGACTTTCCTGCTGCCCATTTCATAGCTGAATATCTGGGCTACTCCCTCCTCCATTAACTGATCCAGCCCTTTGTTTAATTGTTTTGCCTTCAAAGCATCCTGGTTAATTACTTCCTTAAAAATCTCCGGAGAAAAGCTGGGAATCCCTTTATAATTGGCAATCTCCCCTTCCGTGAGAGCGTCACCAATTTTCAGGTTTCCGGTATCATATATACCGACGATGTCCCCTGGCCAGGCTTCGTCAATGGTTTCCCGGTCTTGGGCCAGAAAGGCCGTGGCATTTGAAAACCTGAAATTCTTTTCCAGCCGGACATGGTGGTAATTCCTGCCCCTTTCGAATTTGCCGGAACAAACACGGATAAATGCAATACGGTTCCTGTGCCTGGGATCCATATTGGCATGAATCTTAAAGACAAAACCGGAAAACTTGTTTTCGTCCGGTTCAATGACCCGCTCTTCGGTTTCCCTTGACTTAGGAGGAGGAGCTATATTTACGAAGGTGTCCAGCAATTCCTTCACACCAAAATTGTTAACAGCACTGCCAAAAAATACCGGGGCCACAAGGCCCGATAGATACGCATCGACTTTAAACTCAGGGTATACACCTTCTATCAGCTCAATATCTTCACGGAGCCCGGCGGCGTTGAGGTCGCCTATCTTTTTTTCCAGTATATGATCAGTAATATCGCTAATGGCTATACCTGTTTCCCCGAGCTTTTGTTTGCTGGGTTCAAAAAGGTAAAGGCTTTTATTATATAAGTTGTATACACCATGAAAGCTTTTTCCCATACCAATAGGCCAGCTCAGTGGTCTGATCCTGATGGATAGTTTCGACTCGATTTCGTCCAGTAACTCATAAGGGTCCCTGCCCTCCCTGTCAAGCTTGTTGATAAAACAAATTACCGGTGTATTTCGCATACGGCAGACTTCCATCAGCTTTTCTGTCTGCCTTTCAACCCCTTTGACACAGTCGATTACCATAATAACACTGTCGACAGCGGTCAGGGTACGGTAAGTATCTTCCGCAAAATCCTGGTGCCCGGGGGTGTCGAGAATATTTATTTTTTTACCATTATAATTAAAGGCCATCACCGAGGTGGCCACTGAGATTCCCCGTTGCTTCTCGATTTCCATCCAATCCGAACGGGCATGATCCTTTATTTTACTGGATTTAACAGCACCTGCCGATTGAATGGCTCCTCCAAAAAGGAGTAATTTCTCCGTAAGCGTGGTTTTACCGGCATCAGGGTGGCTGATAATTCCAAATGTTCTTCTTTTTTCTATCTCTTTTGCTAATTCCATATTTTCTGTCACCTGCCTGATGAACCAAACCGGAAATCCTGTTTTTCCGTGGTTTCTGATCTTTTGACGGCTGCAAAAATAGGGATAATTACGTCAATACTGCAATAATTCCGCAAGGTTACCTATTATATTGTGTCTTAATACACCGTTTGATGGGTTAATCACTTATAAATTCTGCCAATCTGTCACATATATCAGCAAGAAAGCGTCTTGGTACAAACATTGATGAATGGTTTGAAAGTAGAACAGATTATTATAACCAAAGAATAATTATATCAAATGGGAAAAATTATAGGAATAGACTTAGGAACTACAAACTCTTGCGTGGCTGTAATGGAGGGTAATGAGCCGGTGGTTATTCCCAATAGTGAGGGAAGGAGAACGACACCATCGATTGTAGCCTTTTTGGACAATGGTAAGGGGGAAAGAAAAGTAGGTGATCCGGCCAAAAGACAGGCTATTACCAATCCTAAAAATACCATCATGTCTGTAAAAAGATTTATGGGTAAAAAATATTCGGATGTAGATGCGGAAAGAAAACACGTCTCTTACGACCTGGAAAAAGGTAATAACGACACGGTAAGGATTAAAATCGGGGACAGGCAATATACTCCTCAGGAGATTTCTGCCATGATTTTGCAAAAAATGAAATCAACGGGTGAAGATTATCTCGGTACTACGATCTCAGAGGCGGTAGTCACCGTACCTGCCTATTTCAACGATGCCGAAAGACAGGCTACCAAGGAGGCCGGTCAAATTGCCGGGCTGGATGTAAAAAGAATAATCAATGAGCCTACTGCCGCTGCCCTGGCCTATGGACTCGACAAGAAAAATAAGGATATGAAAATTGCGGTGTATGACTTGGGAGGTGGTACATTCGACATTTCAATTCTGGAGCTTGGCGACGGGGTATTTGAGGTAAAATCAACCAACGGCGACGTTCACCTGGGTGGTGACGATTTTGACATGGTCATCATCGACTGGCTCGCTGAAGAGTTTAAAAAAGATGAAGGGATCGATTTAAGAAAAGATGCGATGGCGCTGCAACGATTAAAGGAAGCAGCGGAAAAAGCCAAAATAGAATTATCAAGCTCCACCAGCACCGAAATCAACCTCCCGTATATTATGCCGGTCGACGGTATTCCAAAACACCTTGTAAGATCGCTCAGCAGGGCCAAATTTGAGCAATTGGCAGATGATTTGATAAAAAGAAGCCTGGAGCCCTGTAAAAAAGCGATCCGTGACGCAGGCATGAGTACTTCGGAAATTGATGAGGTAATATTAGTAGGTGGGTCTACCAGAATTCCGCGAATTCAGGAAGAAGTAGAGAAGTTTTTTGGTAAGAAGCCTTCAAAAGGCGTAAATCCCGACGAAGTGGTTGCCATTGGTGCCGCTATCCAGGGCGGGGTGTTGACCGGGGAAGTAAAAGATGTTTTATTACTGGATGTGACCCCGCTATCTTTGGGTATTGAAACCATGGGCGGCGTGTTCACCAAATTGATTGAGGCCAACACTACCATTCCTTCGAAAAAATCAGAAGTATTTTCAACAGCGGCAGACAATCAGCCCACCGTTGAAATTCATGTGTTGCAAGGTGAGCGATCAATGGCCAGGGACAACAGGACTATCGGAAAATTTCATTTGGGGGATATTCCTCCCGCGCCAAGAGGTATGCCGCAGATCGAAGTAACTTTCGACATCGACGCTAACGGTATTTTAAATGTTTCTGCCAAAGACAAAGGCACCGGAAAGGAACAAAAGATTACCATAGAAGCATCTTCAGGTTTAACGGAAGACGAAATCGAAAGGATGAAAAAAGAGGCCGAGGCCAATGCGGAGGCAGATAAGAATGAAAAAGAGAAAATCGATAAAATCAATGCGGCTGACTCGCTGATATTCCAGACTGAGAAACAGTTGAAGGAATATGGCGACAAATTATCGGATGGCAACAAGACTGCCATTAATGAGGCCCTTGATAAGCTGAAAGCGGCACATGAGTCAAAAGATATCGCTGCCATCGATGCTGCCATGGAAGCGCTCAATAAATCCTGGGAAGGAGCAGCACAGGAAATGTATGCAGCTACACAGGGCGCCGGAGCCCCTGGTGGTGAATCGCAACCAGGACCGGATAGTGCGGAAGGAAGCGCTTCTTCTTCTGAAGATGGTGATGTTTCTGATGTTGAATTTGAAGAAGTTGACGATAAAAAATAATACTTTGATTTAGACTTATCTCAAACCTGGTTGCGCGCAACCGGGTTTTTTTATTCTCCCTGTCAGCCAGATAGCTGTCCCTTTTTGGGAATTTTGTCCCCTCAAAAAACCCAATTCCCATTTTGGGAATTATTCTTAACAATTTCCCACCCTTCAAAAAAGGCCTTTTCAAGGTGCTAAGGGCGTTTTTTAATGAAATTTCAACCCTGATAAAACTTTGGCAAACATTATGCACCAAGAATGGTAAACCAAAAACATCATGAAAAATACTGGAACATTATCGAAGTTTACCGAGAGTACATTGTCGCTCTGCTATCTAATAGGTAATACAAACGGAAATATGACTCACTTTGAAACAAGAATGTACGAGTTCATTAAGCACAAAGAAAATATATCGGAGCATGTGGCGGATTTGATTCTGAATGAAATCCAATCTATGTCACACAAATATATTTTGGAAAGGGGAGTCCGGGCCTTGAGTCAATGCGAAAAGCCCGAGCAGGTCAAATGTCTGGCCTGGATGAACAAAATTGCCAATGCCGATGGACACCTGGGAGACCAGGAATGGTCGATCATTTATCAGGTATACAACAAAGAATTGGATATTACACTGGAGGAAATACTTGATTTTGAGTTACCTGATCCGGACTACACATTTTATATGAGTCAAAACTAATGGTTTAAAAGGCTTTCAGATGTAAAAAAACAAAAAACTCACTTGCGTATTTTCGCCTTTTAGAAAATCTTTTATTTCAATTCCTCTAAAAGGATATTTACAAAAAAGTTCAAGATAATCGATATTTTAGGTTCAACGGGAAGCAATTAAAATTATGGTCACACAAAGCGAAAGGTTTATAGAAGCGATTGTATCACTTTATTACCTGGTCAGTTCGGCCGACGGAAAAATCAGTGATTTCGAAAAAAAGATTTGTGAACGGATGATAAAATCAGAGCAGATCGACATATCAGCATTCGATCACATCATGGCGTCCATCAGGCATCTGCCCCTGGATGAGGTGTATAGAATGTGCATAAATTTATTAAAATCATGTACCAGAGAAGAGCAGACGAGAGCCCTTGCCTGGATGAGAAGCATTGCGAACTCTGATGGCTTTATGGCCAAGGAGGAATGGTCACTTATCTTTAAAATATACAAAAAGGAATTACAACTAAGTCTTAAAGAAATCATTGAATTCAAACTACCCCAGTCAACAAACTTGCCCGACTAAATCCCATGCTTTTTAGAGGTATCGCGCTTTAATTGGCCAGGCCATTGTGACCCAAAAAGTTTTTATACCACAGACCTGATGATTTTACGATTCTTTGCTGGGTTTGAAAGTCTACATAAACCAACCCAAACCTGGGATGATAACCTTCGGCCCATTCAAAATTATCCAGAAAAGTCCATACAAAATAACCCTCGACTTTCACCCCATCCTTTTTTGCTCTCAAAACCTGGGCAATGTGATCCTTCAAATAATTTACCCTGGACTCATCGATTACCTTATTCATAGACAGTGTGTCATTAAAAGCCGCACCATTTTCTGTGACAATAATCTTCTTTATGTCACTGTAGGCATCAAATTTTTTCAACATTTTATAAATACCCGGCGGAAAAACCTCCCAACCCATTAATGTCGTTTTCACGCCCCTGTTCCTGGCTTTCACCAGTTTTGCCCTGATCAAAGGTACCATCGGGGCAAACTTTACAATCTCACGCGTATAATTCTGAATGCCAATAAAATCAAAATCCACCTTCATATTACTTTCATCTCCGGCTTTGACATACTTTTCGATTTTATTTAATGCTTTCAGCTCTTTCAAAGGATATCCCAATCCCAAAGTGGGTTCAATAAACAACCTGTTTAACAAAGCATCCACCTTGATGGCAGCGTTTACATCTTTCAGCCGGTGGCTATATGGTTCAATGTAGGAACAGGAAAAAGTAGTTCCGATTTCGGCATGAGAGGCAATGGCTCTGACTGCCTCGGCTCCGGCGGCCTGGGCCAGCGTAGCATGATGAACTGCCGGCAAAAAGTTTCCCAGGCCTTTTTTTCCCGGTGCATGAACGCCTAAAAAATAGCCTGCCCCCACGAAAACCATGGGTTCGTTCATGATCATCCAATGTTTTACTTTATCGCCAAATTGCTTGATGCAAAAGGCGATATAATCCTGAAACCAGTAAATAATATCCCTGTTGGTCCAGCCTCCTTTCAATTCCAGCGCATATGGGAGATCCCAGTGATACAAGGTAACCCACGGCTCTATGCCCATCTCCAGGCAGTAGTCAAACAACCGGTGATAAAATTCAACGCCTTTCCGGTTAACCCGGCCCCTCCCCTCGGGAAATATCCGGGTCCAGGCCAGCGAAAGCCTGAAGTTTTTGATGCCCATGTATCGCATCAGGTCAATATCCTGCTCAAACCTGTGATAAAAATCACACGCATTGTTGGCATGATGCCCGCTTTGTATATTCCCTTTGACACTGGTAAACTGGTCCCAAATTGAAGGACCTTTTCCATCTTTTTGATACGCGCCTTCTATCTGATAGGCGGCTGTTGAAACACCCCATTGAAAGCCTTTTCCAAAATCAGCACTGGATATAATCATGTATTTCAAGAAACTTTTAAAAAATCAGGCCTGTTTTAAAAAATAATCAGCCTCTAAAAAATTATGGGCTTTTTTGCTAACCTGATATGGGCCTTTTTCAATAATGTGGTCAATGATTTCCCTGGTGATGTCAGGATAATCAACCGATACTATTTGATTCGACTCCAGCCAATCTATAACTTTAGCATTATACTTTTTCTTTAGGGATTTTACAACAGGTATCCCCATTTTTTTCAATGCCGCCGCGTTACATTGTTGTTCATACTGCCCCTTCATGGGAATAACCATCAATTTCTTGCCTAAAAACAGGGCTTCGGCCGGTGTTTCAAACCCAGCCCCGCATAAAACTCCCTGGCAGGTGCGAAGGCTTTCCAGAAACGCTTCATTATTTATCGGTTTAACTACCACATTATTATGTTTTATTTCCTTTTGATTGTGTTTTGAAAATACCTCCCAGTTTGTTTTGTCAAAACGCGAAAGGAATTTTATCAGTTTTTTATCCTCATACGCTGGCAGATATACACTGTAATGACCAAAATTATCAGTCTTTAAGTCCCGTATTTGCTTTCTGATCACCGGTGTAAAAATATTGTCATCATACGATTGGAAATGAAAACCATATTGTACAGAAACAGGCGCGTACTTTTTTAAAATAATTTGGCCCAGCAGATCTTTTTTCTTGGGTTTGGGGGAATTTTTGTTGACCACCGCCGCCTGATGACTTAACCCGACACAGGGAATTTTCTTCAGATAAGCGGCCCAGGCAGAAACAGGCTCAAAATCGTTGAGGATCAAATCATAGTCTTCTACCGGGATTTGCCTGATGTCTTTGTAAAGTTTCTTGGATTTGGATTTAAGATAGGTTTGCCACACATCTACCCCCCCTTTTTTTCCAAAAATAAAACTAAACCCGCGCAGTTTATACTTTATGTCATACGGCAGTGTAACGTCAGCCTGGATACCACTTACGACAATATCAACCTCACCTTTTTGCTGCAAAACAGGGATGATGTCCCTGGCCCGGCTTAGATGTCCGTTACCCGTGCCCTGGATAGCATAAAGTATCCTCATTTTTTTAATAAATTAAATTCCTGCTGGAGTTTCTTGAAAAGCTGGCCATTTTCCAATGACTTGTCCCTGCCGTTATTGATGTCAATTCGCTTGGCATTTTCATCTTCGTGATACCGGTACATCACCCATACGCCCTTTGTGCACTCGAGGGCCGTCAGGTTCTCGACCCAGTCACCGGAATTCAGGTAAATAACCTCCCCTTCCCTGTTGGTCATGGTTTTTATCTCAGGTTGATGGATATGGCCACACACGACATAATCATATTCGTTGGAGATGGCAATGTCTGCGGCGGTCTGCTCAAAATTGTTAATAAATTTTACGGCAGATTTCACACCGTTTTTGATTTTTTTGGACATTGAAACAGGTCCGCTTCCCAGTTTAACCGAAAAAAAGTTCACCGCCCTGTTGATCAAAATCAGCGTGTCATACCCAATCGCCCCAAGCTTAGCCAGCCATTTGGAATGTTGCATAGTAACATCAAACACGTCCCCATGGAAAATCCAGGCACGTTTGCCGCTAATCTTAAGCACCAGCTTGTTCAATATGCTGAAGGAGCCCAATCTGAAACCTACAAACTTTCTGAGTAACTCATCATGATTCCCTGTAATGTAGTAAACTTTCACACCATTACTTATCAACCCCATGATATGCTTCACCACCTGCATATGCGATTTGGGCCAATAACGTTTGCTGAACTGCCAGATATCGATAATATCGCCGTTTAAAATTACCTTTTTAGGTTTGATACTTTTTAAGTACTGGAGCAGCTCTTTGGCATGACAGCCATACGTACCCAGGTGGATATCTGAAATCACCACAATGTCAACCTCTCTCTTTTTCTTGCCCATGCCCCGGCGTTAAAAGTATCTTCTGATAATACGCTTTTTCCTCTTGCTGGCTTTCAACGGGGAGTAAAACGAGGAGAGCCTGGTAAGAAACAGGCTAATCAACAAACTTTGATATTTAAAAAGAATTGTCTTCACGATTTTGGGGGTTTTTACAAAAATAACTTTCAGACATCAACCAAGTGTTAAGCCAGTTTTAAGTTTATTTTAAATAACCTCCCTTCCTACGATAAGCTGTAAACTTTCAGGCTGAATTTGTACGTTAAAACTATTGTGAATGCCAAGAAAGTCTCCGTCCACATGCATGGGAACAGGATGATTTGATTTTAGATGAAAGCGCCGTGTCCGGTAAGTGCTGATGTACCGGGAGGTGTGCAGGGTTTTTGTCAGCGTCTTGAAAATCAGCATCGGCCAGTAGTAAGCAGGAAAAGGCCTGACAAATACCACATCCAGGTAACCGTCCGTAATGCTTGCAAGCGGCGCGATGTAGGCATTATTGCCATACTGCCGGGAGTTTGCAAAAGCAATGGTCAGGTAGTTTTTTTGAATTGGTTTTCCTTGATGGTTATATGTATAATGCTGCGGGCGGTATCTGTTAATGTTTTGGATAATGCACTTCAGATAGGTCAAATAGCCCCTTTCCTGGCTTTGATTGAAAATTTTACTGATGAATGCGTCAAAACCGACACCGGCTATGTTGACAAAAGTTGTATCATTAACCAGACATGTATCGACAGCTACACATCTCCCTTCGTTAATCACATTAATGGCCTTTCTGGGATTTAAAGATATACCCACATGCCTCCCCAGCCCATTACCCGATCCCAAAGGAATAATACCCAGTTTTACCTGTGTATTTACCAGAACATGGGCTATTTCGTTCATCGTACCATCACCACCAACGGCAACCACCATATCGACATGGTTGTCGATAGCCCCATTGGCCAGTTCACGGGCATGGCCCGGAAAGCTTGTTTTTAACAGCTCATACTCATACCTGCTTTGATCAAGATGCCTGGCAATTAGTTTTTCTATCCCGGCATTTTTTCCATAGCCACTAATCGGGTTAACAATGAAAACCAGTTTTTCTTTTTTCTGCATGTGGCACCTAGAATCTATAGCCAGATTCAAATATATTGATCTGCCAGCTAATCAAAAGCCTTAAAATTATTTCAACTTTATCTATCCGTTAATTTTAAGTTAAAAATTTGTAAACAAGTTTTTTTAAATGGATTTCCTATCATCTTTGCGGGTGGTTATTTCGTTAGCTTATAATATAACCTTTTGTTATTTTAAACTGTTGTTTAGTTGATGAGCTGGAGTAATTTTCATAGTCACTGTTTTTATTGCGATGGGAAATTTGAGCCTGAAAGATATGTTCAAAGGGCTATTGATATGAAAGTATTTTCTTATGGTTTCAGTTCACACGCACCGCTGCCATTTGAATGCGACTGGTGTATGCGTCCTCAGGAAACACTCAATTATATCAACGAATTACAGATTTTAAAGAAAAGATATGCCGATCAAATCCAGCTTTACATTGGCATGGAAGTCGACTACATTCCGGATGTCATCTCACCCAGGCATCCTTCTATCTTGAATCTGGACCTTGATTACACCATAGGTGCCATTCATTTTATAGATCAGTATGAAAACGGCCAACCCTGGGAAATCGATGGTAATCACAACACATTTCTGGAAGGGCTACACGCCATATTTAAAAATGATATCATGGAAGTAATCAAGCGTTATTTTCAGCTAACCAGGGCCATGGTCAGGGAAGCCTGCCCCGATATCATAGGCCATTTGGACAAAATCAAAATTCAAAACCGGGAAAGCAAGTTTTACCACGAATTTAACCGCTGGTATCAATACGAAATAATGCACACCCTGGAAGAAATCAAGGCCTCCGGCGCAATACTGGAGGTTAACACACGGGGTATTTACAAAAAGAAAACGGTACATACCTATCCCAGCCAGTGGATTTTAGAAAAGGTTAAACAAATGAAAATTCCCATCACCCTTAGCTCTGACGCCCATCACCCCGAAGAAATCATCAACTGTTTTGAAAAGGCGGCTTATATGCTAAAAGAAATAGGTTTTAAATACGTTAGAGTACTTATCAACGGGGAATGGACAGATGTTGAATTGGATCTAAGCGGCTTGAAAATTTCGGAATACGCATAAGCAACGTATCTATGCTACTTTCCAAGATTAAATCGGTATCCTACTCCCTTGATGGTGCTGATATAATTTTTTCCTATTTTGTCACGAATCTTTCTGATATGTACATCGATGGTTCTCGGCTGTACATCATAATCGCTCGACCAGATATTGGATAACAAGTCATCCCTGGAAAACACTTTCTGCGGGTTTGCCGCCAAAAACCTCAGGAGATCAAACTCCTTTTTTGGAAAATTCAATTCCTTCTTACCAAGAAAAACGGTGTAGCTGTTATGGTTGATGACGAGCTTACCATCGGCTATCAATTCCAGGTTTTCACCTTTTTGTATTTTTCTGGCAAAAATTTTATTCACCCGCTCTTTAAGCGCACGAATTTTAACCGGCTTAGGGACAAAATCATCCCCCCCGTTCTCGAAAGCATCTATTTCCAGCGACTCATCATTTTTCTCTGAAAGAAATATCACATAGGCGTTGCTAAAAACCTCATTTTCTTTAATTGCCCTGCAAAACTTTAATCCATCCATATCTGGCATTAGTGGATCGATGATGAACAGGTCAGGAAGAAATTCCAGCGCGTGCTGCATCGCCAGGTCCCCTTTGTTATAGGCGTTTACTTTGTATCCCTCTTTTTCCAAATGATCTTTCAATAATTCCAACACCTCCACATCATCATCAAATATTAAAATTTTCCCTTTCTGCATTGTTTTGTAAACATAAATTTGATGTGTACAATTAATTAACTAAATGTGAATAGAATTTTAACCGTGAGTTAAGTATTTATTAAGAATTGGAAGGCTTGAAAAAATATGTTAACCAAAATTTAAAGCGGTTTGGCAAACACTGACCTCTGGCAATTAAGCTGTTATTAAAGCGTCATACTATGACTCAAAGTCATAGTATGACTAATCGCCTGACAAGCACTAAACAAAAGCTCAACTCCGGAGTCCTCACATAACCAAGTGCCAAAACAAGAACCAAACTCCTGACTCATTGTAACACCGGGTTCCATGCCAAAGCCAAACACCTGAGTCAACATACAATTTTGTTGCCATTCGAATGATTAATCAGCATTCTTTTTAATATTGATTAATAACCGTTATATTTACGCTTATTGACCGGTTACCGGTATTTCAATGAATCAAGACTACATAAAAAAAATCCATACTGCTTTCACCTTAGGTTTTCAGGATCGTTTCCAGGATAAACCCATTATGATTAGCGCTCCCGGAAGGATCAATATGCTGGGCGAGCATACTGACTACAACGAAGGTTTGGTTTTGCCAGCGGCCGTTGACAGAATGACTTACCTGGCGATGGCATCCAACGGAACAAGGCAGTGTGAAGTCATTGCCTATGACCTTGACGACAGGATAAGCTTCAATATTGACGACGAATTGTGCCCTAAAGATCAACATTGGAGCAATTACGTAGTAGGTGTCGTCAATGAACTAAAGAAGTTAAAAAAGTCCGTATCGGGTTTCAATTGCGTTTTCGGGGGTAACATTCCGATTGGTGCGGGTATGTCATCATCGGCCGCGCTGGAATGTGGCATCATTTTCGGGTTGAATCAATTGTTTGATATGGGCATGGACAGGATGGAAATAGCCCTTGCAGGTCAAGCGGCCGAACATCATTTTGTAGGTGTTAAATGCGGCATTATGGATCAGTTTGCCAACATGTTTGGAAAGCACAACAACGCCATCGAGCTGGATTGTAAAACCATGGAATTCAAATACCATCCTTCATCTTTTCAAAACGTTTCATTGATACTATTTGATTCCTGTGTTCACCATTCGCTGGGGGATTCTGAATATAACCAAAGAAGAAAAGAGTGCGAAATTGGTGTAAATGCCCTTCATCAGGCTTTTCCGGAGATTAACAGTCTCAGGGATGCCAGCCTGGCCCAGCTTGAACAGGTAAGTGCCGGCCTTTCACCTAATATACTTAAACGGTGTGAATATGTTATAAAAGAAAACCAACGCGTTAAAGAAGCTGCCAAGGCCCTTGAGCAGGGAGAGTTTGCCACATTAGGCAAAATCATGTACACCACACACGCCGGCCTGAGCCAGGACTACGAGGTTAGTTGCGAAGAGCTGGATTTTTTAGTGCAGCAATCCCGATATTATCCTGAAATTCTGGGTGCCAGAATGATGGGAGGTGGCTTTGGGGGTTGTACACTGAATCTGGTACTGGACGATCATCCGGAAAATATGATCGGACAGATTAGCCGGAATTTTGAAGAAAGATTTGGCCACAGCATCAAAGTGTATCCGGTAAATATTGCCGAAGGTACTTCGGTTATTTCAGTTAGCCAATAACCGGATACATTTAGTTTTCAGTTTTCATAGGGGATTACCAGTCAGACTCAGCCGGTCGAGGCCTTATATTGTCTTTCATTAACGACTCAGTCGCGTCTCAAATAAGCGATTTGAACGTATTTTCCGGAAATATTGTTTTGATTAACATTCTATTCTGGTTACTTTTAAAAAGATCATTATAATGCTAAAAGCAGAAAACCCATCGTTTTAAAAGGCAATAATATTATTATATTTGCTGCGTTTGGTTAATTTTAAACATCATAAACACACTTTTTGTAGTTTTGTAGCGTCTATTAAATACAATTGATACAAAATACTTTAACGAATAATACATAAATTTTACTAAACTCTAAAATGTATGACAAGATTTTACAAAAGCTTATGGTTTGTTTTCGTGGCCATATTTGCTCTTTCGTGCAGTGATGATGATTCCCTGCCATTGCCTACCGCTGCTTTCGAGGTACAACCGGCAGAGATAGAAGTTGGGGTACCTGTCATGTTCGATAACCTTTCCATCAATGCCGCAAGGTATGAATGGGATTTCGGTGATGGCTTAGATCCGATTACAGATATTTCCCCCTCCGTTACCTTTACAACTCCCGGATCCGTAACTGTCACCCTGAAAGCATTTACGGCCGATGAACAATTTGTAGAAACTTCTCAGGAAATTACTGTAAAAGAACGCATTTTAACGGGCATATTTGTCAATATCTATCCCGAAACAAATGCTGATGCCGCGTGGGATCCGGATGAGACCGGGGTGGATAGCCTTGCTGACATCATTATACAGCTTCTTCCTGCCGATTCCCCAGACGATGATCAGGTAGTTGTTGCCGGGCCTTTCAACAATCTTACTGCACCATTCAGTATATCAATAAATCCGGATAATAACCGTATTGTCCTGACTGATGAAGAATGGAGATTTGTCATTATCGATTTTGACGGTGAAGATATAGCCACCGCTACAAACGATGATTTTGTCACGATCTCAGGAGTTCAATTCGATCAGCTCCAGGCACCTACTGTTAAAAATGACGAAGGTGATGCTGGTTTTATTTCCATACGAGTTGTCAATCAGGCGGTTCAGGGACTTCTCGATGTTGATTTGACCTTTAGATTGGAGTAAAATTTCAAGGAAATTGATGCTATGGTTTCCAAATACAATCCAGTATTTAAGAAAAAGGGCTGGATAATAGTATTGATAGCCCTTTTTATCCGGATTATTCCTTCCATTGCCCAGGAGCAAACAACGGTTACAGGAAAAGTGACGGATGAAAGTGGAGAGGCGCTTGCCGGGGTTTCCGTTTTTATTGAAGGTACTACCACAGGAACCATTTCAGGAGTGGATGGTGATTTTTCGATCCAGGTCAGGATTGGAGAAGTGCTGGTGTTTCAAATGGTGGGTATGGAAACCACAAAAATACCCATTCAAAACAATGCGCCCCTGTCAGTAGCACTTAAGGAGGAGTCATCTCTGCTTAATGAGGTGGTAGTGACAGGTTTTCAGGAAGTCGACAGAAAGCTGTTTACAGGAGCCGCTGAAAATATAAAAATGGAGGATATCCAGGCAATCAGTACCGTGGACGTGAGCAGGGACCTGGAAGGGCAGGCGGCCGGTGTAAGCGTAGATAATGTATCGGGAACGTTTGGAACATCACCGAGGATCAGAATCCGGGGTAATGCCTCCATTAATGGCAATAATCAGCCACTCTTTGTGGTAGATGGGGTCATTCTCGAAGATCTCACCAACGTGGATACCGAAGATTTTATTTCAGGAAATTCCAACACCCTGGTCAGTTCCTCTATCGCCAATCTCAACCCCAATGACATTGAGTCATTCCAGATCCTGAGAGATGCCTCGGCGACCGCCATTTATGGAGCCCGCGCAGCGAATGGGGTAATTGTTATTACCACCAAACGGGGAAGAAGCGGTAAGCTCCAGGTGAATTATACCGGTAACTTCTCCGGAAAACTCCGGCCGACTTATAACCAGTTTAACCTGTTGAATTCAGCCGAAGAAATGTCTGTTTACCGGGAATTGTTTGAAAAAGGACTGATAGATATCAGTACCTCGGTACGTTCCCAAAACTATGGTGCCGTAGGGAAAATGTTCACCTTGATTGCTAACCATGAGCTGCCATGGGGCCCCGGGTCTACATTAAACGAAGCTTTCCTCAACCAGTATGAAAATGCCAACACGGATTGGTTTGATGTACTGTTCCGGGATGTGGGCTTGCAGCAACAACATTCATTAAGCTTCACCACGGGTAATGAAAAATCCAACAATTATTATTCGATAAGTTATCTCAATGACCAGGGACAAACCATCGCCGACAGGGTTCAGCGATTCACAGGAACTGCCAGAAACACCTATTTTATTTCTGATAAGTTCACTTTCGGACTAAAACTCAATGCCAGTTACCGGGATCAAAAAGTGCCCGGCACAAGAAACAGGGAATTTGATCCTATTACCGGAAGGTTTAGCCGAAGCTTTGATATCAACCCTTTAAGCTATGCCTTAAATACAGCCCGTTCCATCAGGCCTTACGACGAAAATGGTAACAGGGAGTTCTTCAGGCGCAATTTTGCTCCGTTCAATATCCTGGAAGAGCTGGAGCTTAACTTTATTGATATTCAGGTCGCAGACGTATCGGCCCAGATGGATTTTGAGGTCAATCCGATTAATAATCTTTCTATTAAAGGCGTGGCACAGGCAAGGTTTGCCAATACGGAACGGGATCATACCGTACATGAAAACTCTAACCAGGCCGAGGCTTACCGCGCAAACCAAACACAATTTATCCAGGACGCTAATAACCTGCTTTTCAGAGACCCCAACAACCCTGGTCTGAACCCTCAGGTAGTGCTACCACAAGGTGGTTTCAATTATTTAGATGAAAGTGAACTGATCAATATTTTCAACAGAATAAGTGCCGAATGGTCTTACAGCTTAAACGATATGCACGAATTTAATGTCCTGGCAGGACAAGAGTTGCGTTTTACCAACAGGACGGCCAAAAGTGCTACCGGCATTGGTGTGGTGTATGAGAGTGGCGGGGTGGTTGTAACCGATCCTTCCATCATCGAGTTTTTCAACCTGCAAAACATTGATTATTTCGGGCTAAATGAAGAGCGGGACCGCTTTTTCGGGCTGTTTTTCAACGGAGGATATGCTTATAAGTCACGTTACATCGCTAATTTCACGGTTCGCTACGACGGTTCTAATCAGTTGGGGGAAAGTGACGCTGCACGTTTCTTACCTACCTGGAATGTCAGCGGGGCCTGGAATATCGAGAATGAACCATTCTTTCAAAATATTTCCATATTCAGACCCTTTGACTATCTGAAATTAAGGGGTACCTATGGCATTTCCGGTAATCTGCCCCCCCAGGCAAGCGCCCTGCTCAACCTGCAATCAGATGTTACCATTCGTCCGACGGACGTAGAACCTTTTCTTCAGATTGTGGACCTCACTAACACCGAGCTGACCTGGGAGAAACTGCGGGAGTTTAATGTTGGCCTGGACTTTGGACTGAAAGAAAACAGACTTAGCGGATCGTTTAATTTCTATATCAGGGAAGCTTTTGATCTTATCGGCACCGTTCAAACCAGCGGTGTAGGAGGCCAGGGACTAAAATTTGGTAATTTTGCAGACATGGAAGCTGTAGGTTACGAGGTGTCGCTGGCATCTCTTATTATGCGCAAAGGAAATTTTGCCTGGAATGCGAGATTTAATGTCGGTTATACCCGTGATGAAATCACGAGGCTTGATTTTGGGCCCAGAATCGCAGACGCCATCAGCCAGAATGGGGCGGCGGTGCTTGGAGGCCCCAGAAGGGGATTGTTTTCCACAAGATTTGCCGGTTTGAATTCGCAGGGCATTCCTCAATTCTTCAATGAAAACGGTGAAACGGTATTTCAATATGATCTCCAGGACAGAAACAACCTGAATGATATCCTTACCTTTGAAGGGCCAACCGAACCCAGGGGTACGGGAGGGTTTTCCAACACCTTCACCTACAAAGGATTCACCCTTACTGCTTTACTATCTTTCAAATTTGACTACAAGATCAGGCTCAACGACGGCTTTTTCCCCACGTACACGGATTTTGATGCCCTGCCAGGAGAGTTGGCAGACAGGTGGGCAGTTCCCGGCGATGAAAACAGGACTAACATTCCGGTTATTCTGGATCTGGGTGTGGCGCAAAGTGACGGCAATATTATTCAGGCCTATCAGCTATTCAATAACAGTGATGTACGGGTAGCCAATGGTGACTACGTAAGATTGAGAAATGTCAGATTGTCATACCAGGTGCCTTCTCAATGGATCAACCGGTTTGGTCTTGCGAGTGCGGGTTTAGCCGTAGAAGGGCAAAATCTGGCATTGTTGTATTCAGATGATGCGTTAAACGGACAGGATCCTGAGTTTTTCAGGTCAGGCGGTGTATCGCTTCCGCAACCCAGACTGGTTACATTTTCTTTGAATATAGGATTCTAAAGATTTCATCAGATGTTATTAAGTAATATAGTAGCTATTCAACGAGACCGGGGACAAAGACACCATTTTAAAGGGGTTAGTTGCTTACTTACATTCATCTTGTTATTCATAGGTACGTCCTGTGACAGTTTCCTTGACGAGGTACCCGATAACCGGGTGACCCTGGATGATCTGGAAAAAGCTGCCCAGGTGCTCACCAATGCTTATTCCATCTCCAGCTATGCTTTTACTGACTGGATGACCGATAATGCAGGATTTACCCGGGGCGTCAATATCAGGCCTAATCACAGTGAAGCCTATACCTGGCAGGATTTTACCGGCGGCCCCACCGATCAGGATACACCGGCCTTTTTCTGGTTTGAAACTTACAATGCCATTGCACATGCCAATGAAGTGCTGGCCGTACTGGACGAACTACCGGCAAATACTGAAGAACTGCAGGCCAGAAAAGCGGCCATTGAATCGGAAGCCAGGTTAACGAGGGCCTACGGACATTTTATGTTGGTCACGCTTTTTGCAAGAAATTATGACGAGAGCTCATCCGCCAGCGACCCCGGCGTACCGTACATAGAAGAACCCGAAACAGTTTTTATCGCCGAGTATGAACGTAATTCCGTTCAGGAAGTGTATGACAAGGCGGAGGCCGATATGCTGAGAGGAATTGAGCTGGTTAATGATAATTTTTTCGAAAACTCGGGCAAATATCATTTCAACAGAAATGCCGCGCTGGCCTTTGCTTCCCGTTTTTATTTGTTCAAAGAGGAATATGACCGGTGCATTGAATTTAGCAATCAATTACTGGGGGCCGACCCTTCGTTTTTTGTCCGGGATCTTACTTCGGATGAGTTCCGGGCTGCAAGTGCCTCCATAGAAGGCTATCCACAACTGTATTCTTCTCCCAGCCAGGCCAGTAATTTAATGTTGATGAGAAAAATCTCCCTGGTACAAAGAACTGATTTTGCACACGGCCCTACCGACGAGATTTACAGCGGCTTATTCTCCACGCATCCATTTGGCGGCGGCACTATCGATGACAGGCAGGATCCTTCCTTCGTAAAAGGAATCAACGGCACATTTCCATCCAGGTACGAAAACCTTTTCGAAAGAAGCGGGTTGAATTCAAATGTTGGGTTTCCCTATCATATTGCCTTAGCGTTCAGAGGCGAAGAAGTCCTTTTGAACCGCATTGAAGCCTATATCCGCCAAAACCGGATTAATGATGCCATTTCTGACCTTCAGGTACTGACCGATAAACGGTATAGACAGGCTGATGATTTAACGTTATCCCTTTCCCGTATCAGGAATTTTATTGGGGCGGGTGGCAATCCATTTGTCACTGATCAGTCAGCTATGATGCGGTATTATTTGCTTGAAAAAAGGAAAGAATTTATTGCACAGGGTATGCGTTGGTTTGACATAAGGAGGTTTGAGCTCGAAGTAAGACACGTACTGGGTGATAATGTATCTGTGATTACACTCAGGGAAGATGACCGGCGCAAAGTACTTCAGATACCGGAGTCGGCTATAGATGTAGGTGGTCTGAGACCTAACCCAAGATAATTTGTAAAAGAAATTAGATAACGAAAAAGCAGATTGAGATGTTTAACACGATTTTTTCCAAAGGCAACTTCATGAAGTTCACACTTTTTGTGGGATTGTTGCTTGTTACTAACTCCTGTTATGACGATGAATCTTTAAATGTTCCGGTAAGGGACACAAATGTTGAATTGACTCCTTTGGACCAGTACATCGATGAGAATTTCACGCAAAAATACAACATGGCTATCAGGTACCGGTTTGTGGACCGGTTTGTCGATCCCGATGAACGGGCAACCCCGCCAAGAGTAGAGGTTGTCAGGCCCATGCTGGATTTCATCGAGGACTTCTGGATTGCGCCGTACCTTGAAATTGAAAATGGGGAGGAGTTTTTCGTGGATCACGTTCCGGTTGAGATTGTATTTTTAGGCGGGTTTATCTATAATGAAGACGGAACGGTCACTTTAGGAACAGCGGATGCCGGGGCGAGGATTACATTTACCAATGTCAATGCAATTGATCCTGAGGATACTGACTGGAGAAACCTGCAACTACAAACCGTATATCATGAGTTTGCCCATACAGTCCATCAACGCTACAAGCTTCCGACAGCCTTCGAAACCATTTCTCCCACCGGCTATACCAGCGCTGGTTCCTGGTTCAATTTACCCGAGGAAGAAGCATTGCAACGAGGCTTTGTTTCACCCTACGCCTCCAGTTCTCCCAATGAGGACTTTGCAGAAACAGTGGCTTTTTACCTTTTTGACACTAATTTTATCGATAATGTGCTAACGGATGAAGCTGATTGTGATACACCGGAATGTGTCAGCAGAAATGAGGGAAGGGAACGGATAAGACAAAAAGTCAATGCCATTTCCGAACACTATGAAAAGGTGACTGGCGTAAATCTCCTGAAATTAAGGGAGGCGGTTCAATCAAAACTTTGAATATTTCATGACCAGATTATATAAAACACCAGCGGTTTTTCTGTGTTTGATTCTGACAATTTCGTGTAACGATGACGATGGCCCACGACTGCCATCAGTGGAAGAAAGGGTGAATGAGGCCATATCAGGTCTCAGGAACGAGCTTACGGCCCCTGCCAATGGATGGCAACTGGAATATCAGCCCAGGCCAGATGCCGGGGTGTTTTTTATGCTCCTCGATTTTGATGAAAATGGAGAAGTCAGGATTCAATCAGATGTAGCTGTTAACAATGGTGAATTTTATGATCAGACCATTACCTACCGAATCGATAATGCATTAGGGCTGGAATTGATTTTGGAGACTTATGGCGTTTTCCACTTCCTGTTCGAACAGGAACAGGCTAACTTTGGGGCTGAGTTCGAATTTATTTTTGATCAAAAAGTGGGTGACAACCTCATCTTTAACAGTGCGACCGATTTCGGATCGCCCACAGTACTGACTTTCACTCCTGCAGCACCGGGCGCAGCATCTTCCTTTGCGCGCGAAATCTCTGAAAATCTCAATGCCTTTGGCACGCTGACTTCGCAAATTTTCGGAGGAGATCCTCCTATTCAACAACTCATCCTTGAAGACAGAAATATTTCTGTCTTCTGGTCTATCGATCTGGAAAGAAGAAATATCCTGGCTGATGTCGCTGGTGTGGGCACGACTGTGGATGAAGTATTAACCAACGGTCTGGTAGGAATTCGCCAAAACACTGCCTATTCATTTCGCGATGGGAGTCTGGTGTTGGTAGAACCTGTAACTTTTGTGGCAGGAGGTCAGCAGATTACAATTAGTGAAGTCTCTCTTGATAATTTTGAGATGACTGCCCCGCCTCTATGTAATGCTTCCACTGAACCGGGGCCCACTTATAAAGGGCGGATCCCCGGAGGTAGTAATGACGTTACTGTCATAAGTAGCTTGCTTAACAGTACAGGTTTTGGTTTTCAACCCAATAATGCATACACCGTAAATGTCATTTTTGTTTTTGACGGAGAGGGCAACTCACTGGCGCAAGGCGGAATCATCGAAGAAAAATTCCCGGAAGCCTCCGGTTTTGCCTTTCTCTACGGCATAAATCCCATTGACCCTAACCTTCCCCCTTATGCTATCGGCCTGCTCATGGAAGATGGTAGTATCTATGTAAGAGCATTCGAACCAACAACCAGCGAAGGCAACAAAGTTACCATTACATTGACTGAAGAATTCTATTTCGACGACGGCTCCACCGGACTGGAAAATGACCTCCGGGAAATCACCGATGCTATTTTTGAAGGAAGTGAAGTATATGCCTCAGAACTTCCAAACGATGGGGCCACTGTTTTCAGGCTTTTTAATCCATGTAACAGATACGAAGTGTTCCTGGTTCAAAACTAGTACCGGTAGAGCATGGGTAGAACACTCACCCTGTCAAATACACCTCGCTGGTATAAATCTCTTGTTTTGTTCCTCTGTGCGACTTAAAACCAGGATACTTCACCTTTTTGATACTGTCCGTAACTAAATTTTTTATATTTGATTTTGATTAAATAACCGTACTTTATACAGTTCATTCCTCAACAATGAAAGAAGCCAAAAGCGACCACTCTCTGACAAATATTTATTATTACGGCTCTGAAAAAATACTCGTCGCTGTCGATTGTATTATTTTCGGCTTTGATATCAATGAAGAAAAACTTAAGATTCTGCTTTTTAAAAGACTGGTCGAGCCATTTGCCGGACAGTGGTCCCTGGTAGGCAGTTTCGTTCACAAAGATGAAGATTTATCCGTAGCCGCGCACAGAATTCTGAAAGAACTAGCCGGCCTGAAAAATGTTTTTTTAGAACAGCTTACATGTTATGGGAAGGTAAACCGCGACCCGGGTTCACGTGTCATTTCCATCGCGTATTATAGTCTCATTCAGATCAACCGTAAGCTCAAAAACCTGCATGAAGCCCAATGGTTTGACGTAAAGGATATGCCTCCGCTTGTGCTGGACCATAACGAAATGGTGCGCGATGCCCAGGAACAGCTTCAACAAAATGCCATCAGAAAGCCGGTAGGATTCAATCTGTTGCCCGAATATTTTACACTGCCACAATTGCTGAAACTATACCAGGAGATCTATCAGAAACCGCTGGATGACCGCAATTTCCGAAAAAAAATCCTTTCTATGGATCTGCTTGTAAAATCCAGCAAAAAAGATAAATCAAGCTCCAAAAAGGGCGCATTCCTCTATAAATTTGATAAAGGCAGATACAATAACCTCATTAAGAAAGGTTTCCTGTTTGAACTGTAGGAGTAATAACACTATCTTTGGTCATTTTAATGGCATATTTTGAACGATCACCAATTATTAGAAAGGATAAAGTCGGGTAACGCCAGTTACTATGAGGAACTTTTTCGTAAATACTACCGACCGCTTTGCCTTTTTGCACTTAAGTACCTGAGGGATCCGGATGAGGCCGAGGAAATTGTTCAGGAAATGTTTGTGCGGATATGGCAAAAAAAGGAAGATTTGGTCATTGCTACTTCGCTGAAAAGTTACCTTTATCAGGCGGTTCGCAACATTTGCCTCAACCATCTGAAACATGAAGCGGTAAAACTCGAATATCAAAAAAACAGCATTGATTCTTCTTCCACGGCAAACGTCAGTGATACATTGGTAGCATTGGAACTGGAAGTCAGAATTCGTGAAACACTTGACAAACTTCCAACGGAAAGAAAAAGGATATTCCTGATGAGTAGAAATGAAGGTTTGAAATATCGTGAGATCGCAGAAAAGTTGAATATATCGGTAAAAACAGTTGAGAATCAAATGAGTAAAGCACTCAAATTTCTAAAATCCGAGCTCATAGACTTTTTAAGCGTAACATTAGTAATAGTAGTAAAAATACTGGAAAAGATTTGGTTATGAATAGGGGTAAATATATTATGAATTGTCATTTATATACTCAATGAAAAATGATGGGGAAAATATTGATTACAACAAACTAGCGGCTTACATCGCCGGGGAGGGAAGTGCTGCAGAGCGAGAGGCCATGCAAAGGTGGATCGATGCTTCTGAAGATAACCGCAAAATTTATGAGCAGTATAAGAAGGTTTTTCAACTGGATTATATGATCGACCCGCCAACTGAAGACAGCATTGACGAAGCAGTAGTCTTTAATACGGATAATGCATGGAGCAAGGTAGCGCAAAAAGCCGGACTGGTCACAGAGCAAGATAAAACCATCACCCTGCCTGTCGATCCGGTTGCCGGGCACAAAGGGAAAGGCACTTCTTTTCCCTGGTTAAAAATAGCGGCCTCCGTGGTTATAGGCTCGACACTTGTGTTCTATTTGGTAAACCGGCAGGTTAGCAAAGAAGTGGCGGTTAACTTTGAAGAGGGCATCAATGAGTATTATTTTCCGGACAGCACCCGTGTGGTTTTAAACGGTGCCTCCAGGCTTGTATTCAACAAAGATTTCAATCATAATCATCGCACTGTGCAAATGGAGGGAAAAGCTTATTTTGACGTAGTAAGAAATGAAAATTTGCCTTTCATCGTTATGACCAAAGATGGACAGGTGACCGTTCTCGGTACCGCTTTCCTGGTAGAAGAAAACATAGATAATATGACCGTAGAGGTAGAGCGAGGGAAGGTCAGCCTTTCATCACCCAGGTCAGCAACGCCATCAAGTATCGTTCTCGGACCGAACGAGCAAGGGATTCTGGACATTGAAAAAAACATCCTGAGCAAAACCAAACTCTCAAGTCTTAACCATTTGTACTGGGCTAATCGTAAACTCACCTACCGGCAGGCCCCTTTACAGCAGGTTTTGGAAGATCTGGCTGTTATTTTTGAAAAGAAAATATTATATAATCCCGATGCCATATTCGATTGCCGGGTATCGGCCGTATTTAACGATCAAAAATTTGAAGATATCCTGCAGAATCTCTCAGTAGTCATGGGTTTCGAGTATATCATTTCCGAAAACCAGATAGAAATAACATCCAACGGTTGCAATGCGAATTGATCTCGTTTGCCTGATTTTACTTCTTTTACTGCACACAGGTGTTTCTGCCCAGCAAGCAGTGCTGAAGAAAAGACTTAACTTCAAAGCAGAAGATCAGCGGTTGGAGGATGTGCTGCTGGATTTGGCCGAGGCGGGAGGGTTTTCCTTTGCTTACAATCCGGACCTCCTTCCGGTAGACAGCCTGATCTCTCTTAACCAGGAAAACTCTTCTGTTAAAAGTCTGCTGAATCAGTTGCTGGGGCGGGAACTGGAATATAAAATCAGCGGCAACCTGTTGGTGATTTTAAAAACAAAATATTCCGGCAGCCAGAATAGCGGGACCCTGGCCGGTAAAAAAAATTATACCATAGATGGATATCTCCGGAATGCCCATACCGGGGAGTATGTCGGCAATACCACCGTATATGATATTGCAGGGCTCAGATCTACCACCACAGACTCCAAAGGCTATTTTTCACTCGAAATACCTGTAAAAGAGGAGGTCATTGCCATTGGAGTGGCCAGCAATAAATTTGAGGAAACCGCGGTAGTTTTGCTGAACAAGGATCAAAACCTGAATATTCCGGTTATACCATCAAAAGGTATAAGTAACAGTACTGGCAGCGGGATCGGCGAAGGGGCTGCTATGGTCAACAGCCTGAAAGTTGTTCAGCTTTTTTCCTCTGATCAGGGGTTGGCACGTTCCGGAAACCTGTTTGTCAGGAATTACAGGTTTGCCCAGGCCTCATTTGTCCCATTTGTCGGCACTAATCTGAAAATGAGTGGCAGCGTTGAAAACAGTCTTTCTTTAAACGTTCTGGCAGGATACAATGGTGCCAGCAACGGGCTGGAATTTGGAGGGTTGATCAATATCAACCGTTTTTACTCCCAAGGAGCCCAGATAGCCGGTATAGGAAATGTTGTGGGCACTGAAACAAACGGTATACAATTGGCAGGTATTTTTAATACCAACTTCGGCACGGTGAAAGGGTTGCAAATAGCCGGGATCAATAACCTGGTGCTTGATTCCCTGAGAGGTGTTCAGTTTTCAGGAATAAACAATGTCATCACCGGCAGAACTGACGGCATCCAGGTAGCGGGTATCAACAACCTCGCCCGTAATGACCTCGATGGTATACAGGTGGCAGGCGTCTCTAACGTGACTTTGCGTGAGGTTAATAAGTTACAGTTGGCGGGGGTAGTAAATTTTGGAGCAGATATTACCGGCGTTCAGTTGGCAGGGGTCATGAACAGCAGCTACGGCCAGGTAAGGGGATGGCAACTGGCGGGAGTAATGAACATCGCGGTAGATACATTGCACGGTACGCAGTTTACTTCTCTCGTAAACTTCGCAAAACACAATAGCGGCGTTCAACTTGGGTTGGTAAATATTGGGCTTTCGGCCACCGGCACTTCTATAGGTCTTCTCAACCTGTTCTGGCGGGGTTATAACAAAGTGGAGTTATTTGCCCATGAAGTTTTGCCCATGAATGCACGCATAAAATTCGGCACCAGAAAATTTTATAACTCGGTGGGTTTTGGTACAAGGGGTTTTGCATCGAACAACGTTTGGGGCTACTCGTACGGTGTGGGTACCGTCATACCGGCAGGCAAAAAACAGAATGATCTTAACATCGACCTTTCAGTGACCGACCTGCAAAATGACGATACCTGGGCCGAAACCATGAATTTAAATGTAAGACTCGGTGCATTTTACAGCTTTCGCATCCACCGCAGGCTCATGATTTACGGTGGACCGGTCTGGAGCCACTTTATCTATGACCGGGATAATGTGGCCGAGGAACCCTTTATCGAAGATATTGCCCCTTATGAAATGTACAAAACCCGCTTCGGGGATCATGTTGTGCAGGGTTGGGTTGGTTTTGAGGTTGGGGTGCGTTTGTGGTAAGGGGGGCGGGTTCCTGGTTGTCGGGTTACAGGTGGCGGGTGATGGCTCAGTCATAGACCACACGCGAACCCGTATTCTAAGATAAATGCAAACAAATAAGTGTAATTGGTAATTGACAATGAACAATTGACAATTATTTTAGGGTGTACACCTTTGGGGCGACGATTATGAAATCGTCTCATTCTTTCGTCATTAGGGGCATCGGATAGGGTAAGCGTCGCGTGGCTGTCGGACAACGTTTTGGAAAAATTCTTGGTGTCTCTTTATGTCTTGGTGGTTAACCATTGTTCACCACGGAGGCACAAAGTCACGAAGAGGCACAGAGGTTTTCGGCTATAAAAAATACAGGCACATGCTTAAGGTGTGCAACAGCCACGCGACGCTTGCGCCATACTTTTAACCCCGGAACCTGAAACCAGCATCCCGGAACCCGCCGCCACTCCCTAATGACTCAGTAACAGCATAAAAAAACTAATACAATAGGGGTAAAACTTCCAACGATTGTCTTAGCAGGGAATTTCACAAAAAGACAATCGATATGAACAAATCAGGAACAAACAAGACTACCTCAACAACAGCCTTCCTAAGCGCTCTGGTTTTCTTCTATGCAACCATAGGTCTCCGGGTAAATGCCCAGAATCAGGAATTGCCGGCCAAAAAAATGCCGGCTCAACTTACATTTTTATTTCCCTTGGGCACAAATGGGCTCAATTCACACCGGGTTGTTAACAACTTTTCATTAAATATGCTGGCCGGCGTATCTGCTGGCGTAAGAGGGCTGGAAATCGGAGGTTTGGGTAATTTCACCAAAGGCCATATGAAGGGGTTTCAGGCTGCCGGACTGGCCAATGCCACACTGGGTAATGTAGAAGGGTTACAGTTAGCCGGGCTGGTTAACTTCAACAAAGGTCATGTAAAAGGACTGCAAACAGCAGGTTTGGTCAACACTGGTTTAGGGGCGGTTGAAGGAATACAATTGGCCGGATTGATCAATGCACCTGCCAAAAATGTGTATGGCGCTCAGGTCGCAGGTTTAGCGAATGTAAATACAGGCCACCTCAGGGGCCTGCAGCTAGGCTTGACTAACGTTTCGGTGAAAAGCGTTACCGGTACACAAGTAGGCCTTGTGAATTACACACGCAAACTCAATGGGTTTCAGCTAGGCCTGGTGAACATAGCCGATTCAGTGGAAAAAGGCGGTGGCATGGGTTTGATTACCTTTTACAGAAACGGCTACCACAGATTTGAAGTCGAGTGGAATGAAACATTTTACCTTAATGCTACTTTCAAATCAGGAATAGATCAACTTTACATGATCTATAAGGTGGGCTTTAAAACCGATAACAACAGGACATTCTGGGCGACTGGCATAGGGGTAGGAAGTCTCTTCAGGTTATCTCAGGGCGTGAGTCTCAACACGGATCTGATAGCCAGTCAGGTCAATGAAGACGCGTGGTGGACGGATGAGCTTAATTTACTCAATACCTTGAAATTTAATTTCTCATTCCATTTTACAGATCAACTTGCCCTATTCGCCGGGCCCAGCTTTAATGTAGTTGTGTCAGGCATCGAAGATGCCGAAGGCCAGGTGATTGGGGACAGTTTTAGTCCCTGGGATCTTTACGACAGAACCCATTCCAATAACCGGGTTAAAATGTATTTGGGTCTTAACGCAGGCATCCGCTTCTAAACATCAATCAGCTACTTTTCAACAAACACAAATTTTTAAACCGAAAACAATGAATTATAAAATCATAATAATACCGGTAAGGATACTATTGTACATCATCCTGCCCACATTTGTTGCCCTTAGTCAGGAAACATTACATCAAACAGTCAAAGGAACCATTACCGACCAGGACAGTAACTCGCCCATCATAGGGGCCAATGTAATTGTTTTGAACTCCGATCCCGTGCTGGGAAGCAGTACTGATGTGGACGGTACCTTCCGGATCGAAAATGTCCCTATTGGCCGTATCACGCTCGTTATAACCAGTATTGGCTATGAACAAAGGGTCATAGCCGATATAGTGGTAGGTTCGGGTAAAGAGGTGGTCATCAATGTCTCGCTGGAGGAGTCACTGGTTAAACTGGAAGAAATAGTAGTGACTGGCAGGGATCATAAATCCCAGGTTTCCAATGAAATGGTCCAGGTCAGCGGCCGCACTTTTTCTGTTGAGGAAACCAACAGGTACGCCGGCACATTCAATGATCCTGCCAGGGCAGTTTCCAACTTTGCCGGCATTCAGGCCAATGCCGAAGGAAGTAACCATATAGTTGTGCGTGGCAATTCCCCCAACAATGTCCAATGGCGGATGGAAGGCATCGAAATACCCAACCCCAACCACTTTGCCGAAGAAGGGTCATCCGGCGCCGCCATCAATATATTGAACGGTAAAATGCTGACAAATTCAGACTTTTATTCAGGCGCCTTTTCGTCAGAGTACGGCAATGTGCTGGCCGGAGTCTTCGATATGAAAATGCGTACAGGGAACCGCGATAAACGTGAATATTCCTTTGGTGTGGGTGTTTTAGGGACTGATATCACGCTGGAAGGCCCATTCGTCGAAGGGGGAAAATCCTCTTATCTCGCTAATTACAGGTATTCGACCCTGGGCTTAATAGATAATCTGGGGATCGTTGATTTCGGTGGAGTTCCTATCTATCAGGATTTGGCCTTCAAACTATCCTTTCCTACCGAAAAAGCAGGGCTTTTCACACTTTTTGGCATTGGTGGGTTGAGCGCTATCAAGGAAGACATCGAGGATGACGAAACCGAAGAGATAATTGGCAAAGACGACTTCACCGCCTCCATGGGTACGGTCAATCTCAGTCACACCTATTTTTTTAACAACAACAACTCTATAGAAAGTTTCCTGTCACTTTCACAAAATGGCAGTGGCTATGAATTAAAAGAAAACAACAACGATCCCGAAGTATTCGAAAGAACTTTCAAAGACCAACTGGACAGATTTACCCTGATGGCCGGCACCTCGTTTTTAAGCAAAATCAATGCAAAAAACACCCTGAAAACAGGATTCAGATACCAGCATTTTATATTTGATTTTAAGCAGGAGTTTCTCAATAATCAAAATGTATTTGAAACCTGGCTGGATGATGACGGGGACGCAGGCCTTGTCAGAGCCTTTGCCACCTGGAAACATCGCATCAATGATGATTGGACTGTAACCGGAGGGCTCCATTACCAGAATTTTCTGCTTAACAACAGCCAGGCCCTGGAACCAAGGGCATCAGTCAAATATCAGCTAGCCGAAAATCAATCAATTTTTGCCGGGTTTGGCTTACACAGCCAGTTGGCCTCGTTGCCTGCATACTACTCACTGGTTGAAAACGAAAACGGACTAAGAACCCGTCCCAACCTGGACCTGGATTTTATGAAAGCCATCCACTATGTGCTTGGATATGACCGAATCATCAACGAAAACCTGTATTTCAAAACAGAGATTTACTATCAGGATTTGTACAACATTCCCGTCGAAAATGATCCCGGAAGTAGCTATTCCCTTATTAACGCAGTTGGCGGATTCACTGATAGGGCTCTTGTCAATGAAGGTACAGGCATTAATTACGGAATCGAACTGACACTGGAAAGGTATTTCAGCAAAAATTACTACTTTCTGATCACCGGTTCCCTGTACCAATCCACCTATAAGGCGCTCGATGGCATTGAAAGGGACAATATGTTTAATGGAAATTATCTCACCAATTTCCTGATGGGTAAAGAGATTTATATCAAAGGATCGAAGAACAAAATATTGAGTCTCAACACGAAAGTAAGCTGGGCCGGTGCCCGCCGGTTTACCAATGTCGACTTTGAAGCCAGCTCCGGGCTCGGGCGCGTGGTATATGACGAGCGCAACGCCTTCAGCCAACGCGGGGATGACATATTCAAGTGGGACATATCTGTTTCTTACAGTTGGAACAAGAAAAAAACCCGGCAGGAAATTAACCTCTCCATCCAAAACCTCACCAACAACGCCGGCGACGTTGACCAATACTACGACGCCCTCACCGACAAAATAGAAACCAGCGAGCAACTGCCGATGTTTCCAACGATCATGTATACGGTCGAATTCTAAACATCATAACTGAATTCCAAACAAGTCATAGCATGGCTCCAAGCCATGCTATGACTAAAACGCAATAAATGGCAACCCCACCCAAAATTCAAAAAAAAGGTTGCTTCCTTCACCCCCATCCGCTATCTTTATTACTGGGGATAAAATATCAAGGTGAAAATCCCTCCTAAAGGCTGTTCAGGAATATTGATCATATCCATTATGAACATGGATCGGCAAAACACAATAGATTGGTTTCCCGTGAAGATCGTGAAGTTTTTCTTAATCATCGCTATGGCGTTTAAATACTGTTTTTTATTTACCTAACATGGATTGGGAACCACTTTCAACCAAACCAGGCGCACCACCAGTGAATATTGGTAGTTCAGGCGATGCAACTATTCAGTAAGCTTCAAAGAAAAAAACAAGCTTAAGGGGCAGAAAATATATTCCCACCAGTCCGGCATGACTTTAAACAAGTCATCCCTTCGAATCAGTCATAGCATGGCTCCAAGCCATACCATGACTAAAACGTAAACAAACAATAAACCCATTGTCATGATACTAACACCTTTAAAAATCCTCCAGCAGCAAAATCAAAGAACTCCTGAACAATCTAAATGTTTAAGCGCCCCCCACCGGGATTCGAACCCGGATCTCGTCCTTCGTTGGTACGGCTCTATCCGATTGAGCTATGGAGATTTGTGATTTCAGTCAATTTTACCCTTGTTAAAAATGGAATTGTTGCAAACTAAAATGACACAGTTTCAATCCTTATTGGATTTGGATATCTAAAAGTAATTATATAGTTTTATCAATTCAAATTTTTAAACTAACATTACACATAAAGTGCAAGACAGGGCTATATCTGAAATTGGGAACTTAGAATTGGAAAAGCAAATTGATTTAAAGCCTTTCCAGCTTTATATAGAGGAAATAACACCTGGAAAGGTGTGCACCATGGCTTTAATCGTTTTTAGTAAAACCAATGGAGATATACTCTATAAAAATATAGATATTGCAAAAGTGAATGAAGATAACTATCAAAAATTTGGATATAGAAAAGGTTCCGCACGTGGAGGAGACATAACTTTCACAACCAAATTCGGGGATCTCGACAAAAAACTCCGAATTCTTCTCAATTCGCAATGGCCTCGTCAATTGGAAGTTGCTGAAAATGTTTCCATCGTAGAATACCAGTTATTCAAGGAATGGAAAAATGCTTTTGAACAAAGTAAAAATCAAATTCAATCAGATCTCGCTTCTTTTCATTCTGGATTGAATATAAAAGATCGACAAACCAGTGCATTCACCTTAGCAATTGAAATTGATAATAAGCAAAAATTTTTAGCAGACTTCGAGTCAGTTCAAGAACAGATTCTATTAAGTGGGACTGAAGGCAAAAAGAAAAAATATAAAGTCACCTCCGAAGGGAAAAATAGTGTCTGTTCAATTTGTCTCGAGAACAAAGCTTATCTATATGGTTTTGGATCACCATTCAAGTATGCTACTGTTGATAAGCCTGGAACGGTAAGTGGTTTTTTTTTACAGAAAAACAATTGGATTAACTACCCTATTTGCAAAACCTGTGCCCTAGAGTTTGAATTGGGGAAAAATTATGTAACTAAAAATTTGTCCAGAAGCTTTTTTGGAAAACGCTATTATTTAATACCTAAAACAGTATTACCTAATGACAAGCAGGGTCTAAAAAGCGCTCTTAACCTGTTTAAGAAATTAGCCTACAAAGTTAGTAATGACATAGAACGAAGAGAAGACTATTTAATGGAAAGAATTGGTGGACTAGATAATTTTTTCACATTGAATATGCTGTTTTATGAAGAAAACCCAACTACCAAAGCCATTAAAATCAAACTGATGCTGGAAGAAATACCTCCTTCCAGATTCAGAACATTGTTCATAGACATTCCCAAAATTATCAACAATCATCCTTTGTACAAAAATGCAGACTACCATTTTAAAAAGAAGGAAAAAATTGATCTTAAATTTAGTTTTGGTCTTATTAAACAATTCTTTGAAGACAGCTTTTATGATATTCTTTACAAGGTATTTACAGGGCAATCAATAAACAGAACCGACTTATTCCATAGATTCATGCTGGTCATCCGAAATAACTATAACAAGAAAATGACCACGGATAACTTTGTGGAAAACATGTCACTTACCATATTAAAAGCACATCTTGTACTACGATACTTAGAAAAATTAAATATTGTATTTACACCAAATATGACACTTATGATACCAGAAACAGAGGAAGAAAAACAAGAACTACAAAAAAAAATTGCTTTTGACATCAATAAGTTAAAAGACTTTTTAAATAAAAACAAAGAATTTATTTATGCTAATCATATAGCGGGTATTTTTAGTTTAGGGGTATTGGTGAGTCTTGTTTTTAGTATGCAACAAGCAAGTATAGGCAATACACCATTTGAAAAAAAATTAAGAGGATTAAACTTGTCAGCTAATGACTTACAAAGGATCTTCATTGATAGCATTAGCAAAATAAATCAATACTCTTCAATATACACCTACAAAAATCTGAGAGATTTGACCACTGAAAACTTTGCTGTCAATTTTTACAAAATTAAGAACTTACCAAATCAGGAAATATCTTTTTATTTTGTTAGTGGTCTTGAATTAGGCCGCAAGTTCAAATCCGAGAAAATAGCATCAAATCTTTAAAAAAGCCCAAAACAATGAATGTGATAAACAATCGATCAGAAATCCTATTTCTTTATGAAATTGAAAACGCAAACCCCAATGGAGATCCATTGAATGAAAACCGTCCCCGTTTTGATACTGAAGATAACAAAATTCTGGTGTCTGATGTCAGATTAAAACGAACCATTAGAGATTATTGGTTCGAATATAAAGGTTTTAATGGTTCTAATGAAAAAGATATCTTCGTTAGGGAAACAAATTATGAGATGGATGGTAAAAATTATGTAGCCTCTGGAAAACAACGTGCAGAATTATTTAAGGAGAGTAAAGACAAAGTATTGGAGACGTGCATTGATGTAAGAGTATTTGGAGGAATTTTACCGATAAAAGGAGACACATTTACCTTTACTGGCCCTGCTCAATTTCAAATGGGGAAATCCCTGCATGAAACGGATATTATGACTGAACAAGGTACAGGCGCTTTTGCTTCTGGAGAAAAGAGGGCCCAGGCAACATTTAGAACTGAATACAAAGTTCCATATGCATTGATTGGTTTCAATGGTATCATTAACGAAAAAGCTGGCCAGTACACTCAAATGACGGAAGAAGATAAAAGACTTTTAATTGAAGGCATCTGGAATGGCACCAAAAACTTGATTTCTCGCTCAAAGTTTGGCCAAACTCCATTATTATTACTAGTTATTGATTATAAAGAACCTTTTTACATTGGAGGTTTAAGACAACGTCTAAAGTTGAACTCAACGAAAAATGATCTTCAAATAAGAAGTTTGGAAGATTATGAACTGGATATTTCAAACGTAAAAACCGTATTAAAAGAACATGCTGATAAAATAGAAAATATATCTGTTCAAGTAGACCCTCGGTTAAAAGTGGTTGATAATGGGTCATTGGTTAATCTCAAAAATAGTTTAGTCAATGAACTCTAAATCGTTTATCATTTTTGATGTTTTCGCTGAATTCGGGCATTTCAGAAAATTTAATACTACTACTTCGCCTTTATCCTATTCTATTCCCACACCAACTGCCATTGCCGGTTTAATAGGAGCTGTGTTAGGCATTGAAAGAGAGGATAATAAAAACAAAGTAAAACAGGGTAATACGCCACTCAGATGGGTCTTCTCACCTAAAAACACTAAAATCGGAATCAGAGTTTTAAATAAAGTTAATAAAGTGAATATAGGTTTTAACTTATTGGATACTGACTCTCCTCAGTCATTTTTCAATATTATCAGTAGAACTCAAATTGAATATGAATTACTCAAAAATCCGGTTTACAGGATATATCTTGATTGGAAACATCCCAGAAGAAGCGAATTAATTGACCGGCTTACAAATAAGCAATTTCATTTTAATCCATACCTTGGACTTAGCCAGTTCACCGCTGATATGACATGGGTAGGAGAAAAGCAAGGCAAAAAAATTGAGAGCCATAATTACGTTCCTATTCATTCTGCTATTAATCTTTCACAGTTAAGTGATAAAGAAACACCGGTAGATTTCGAATTGATGAAAAAGCAACAAATTCAGGTTGAAACACTTCCAATCGAAATGAAATCAAATAGGGTAATTACCAGATACGGAGAAGTATTAGTAGAAACGACAGGTAATCCTATTTTGTCAAAAGTAAGTAATGAAGCTTACGCCATAGAAGGAGAAGGAAATATTCAGTTGCTATAAACCATGTTAGAGTCTCATCCAGGTGTCCCATTGATCAAACATTTGAAAGCGGTCGCTTCAAACTGTTTAGAAATAGCCCGAAAGAATTCCACTGATTTTGGTTTTTCGCAAAAAACAAAAGAGACTTTGGTTTATATCTGCGGGGTCTTTCATGATTTGGGTAAGGCTACTTCTTATTTTCAGGACTACTTAAAAAATCCTGAAGCAGAACATTCGTCTTTAAAGAACCATGCACTCCCGTCAGCAGTGTTTGTTTTTTATGTGGTGCAAAGATTTACGGAGACTTTGGCAACTGATGAGAAGGAGCTTGGCTATTTCATGGCTTCGACTTGTTTTACAATTGTAAAAAGACATCATGGGCATCTTAAGGATTTCAATAATGAAATTTCGATAGAAGATAAATATGACAATTTACAAAAACAATATGACGCCATCTCTCCTGTGGAAGCTCAAAATATAATAGACAAGTGCATCTCTGAACATAAATTAAGCATTGATTGGAACCGGTTCGTTTCGTGGTTTAGCTCTGGAGGATTTAAACGAGATGCAAATATCGCATATCTGGATTTTGAGTTGGATCAATTTGATAACTGGGAAATGGGTCAAAAATCATCTGCTTATTTTTTCTTTCTGTGGATGTTCAGTACTTTATTGTACTCTGATAAATCTGATGTAATACTAGCAGGAGCTTTTCCAATATTACCATTACCTCGGATACGATACCTAGATGAGTATAGAAAGAAAAATGGATTCAATAAGCCTACTTCACAAATAAACCAACTAAAGAATGAAGCCTACTATTCGGTTTTAGATCGATTAAATCAAAAGTTTGATCCTAAGCAAAAACTTTACTCTATTACCTTGCCAACTGGTTTAGGTAAAACACTCGCATCATTTGGAGCAGCCTTAATGTTAAAATCTATGGCAAATCTGAAAGAAGGAAGAATAATTGTTGCCATACCATTTACAAGCATCATAGATCAGAATTATAAGGTTTATGAAGAAGTATTAAATAACCCTGACAGCAATATGCTGCTAAAACATCATCATCTGGCAGAGCTTCAATATAAGGATGGTGAAGATTCTTTCCGAAGTAGTGAAGAAAGCCAGTATTTGATCGAGACCTGGCAAAGTTCCGTGGTCGTTACCACCTTTGTTCAATTGCTGGAGTGCCTCATCACCAACAACAAAGGTAAATTGTTAAAATTCCATTCACTTTCTAATTCAATTATCTTATTAGACGAAGTCCAACAGATCCCTTACCAATTATGGCAAACTGTTCGTCAAGCTTTTTTTACCACAACTGAACAACTTAATTGTTATGTTATCCTTATGTCAGCCACACAGCCATTAATTTTCCACCCTGGTGAGGAAATCAAAGAACTTGTTGCCGATTATCAAAAGTATTTTTCTTTCTTTAACAGAACAAAACTTATCAATAAAACAGCTAAATCCATCCCATTGCAAGTATTTATTGATGAAGTCCTAGTTTATATCAAAGAAAGTCCAAACAAAGATATTTTAATTATCCTGAATACTAAGAAAACTACCTTGACCTGTTTTCGGGAATTACGAAAAGTGCTGCCAGAAAATACCGAATTACGTTATTTGACTACCTTAATTACACCTTATGAACGGAAGAAGATTATTTCAGAACTAGGAAATAGGAACCCAAATAAGCAATACATCATTGTCAGTACGCAATTGGTAGAAGCGGGAGTAGATATATCAGTAGATACTGTTTTTCGGACTTTAGCTCCCTTGGATTCCATAATCCAAGCAGCAGGTCGAGCCAATCGATATGGTAAAAAGGAAACCGCCAGCGAAGTTTTTCTATACAAAATAGATGAGCAATACCCTATTTCTTGTCGATTGTATGGGAAGGAACTTATTCTAAAGACTGAACTGGTTCTTGGAGATCAGATTCATATAGAAGAAAAGGAGTACCTACAAATTATCACAGAGTACTTTAAACAAATACAGGATCTTTCAAACTATTCAGATAAAAAGCTTATAAATGATTTGTTATCATTAAATTTTGATCAGGTGGGGAAATTTAAACTGATAGAAGAAGTTAAATCTGAGTCAATGTTTGTAGCATTAGATGACAATGCCAAAGACGTTTGGAAGGAATTTGTTAGGATTAATGAAGACAAAGATCTTTCAGATCTTGATAAAAAAAAGTTATTCTCAAAATTTAAACCAAAGTTTTATGACTATGTGATCAACATTCCAATACCTTATGACAAGAATTGTCTGGAAATGCCTATTGAAGCTTATAAAGGATTTTATATGTATGAATGTAATAATATGGATAATTATGATATCTATTTATATGATCAAAAAAACCTTGCCATGAATGAAGGTTATATTTACAAGAGTCTTGCTTTAATCTCTTTTTGATCAAAAACTGGCCACATTTTTACAACAAAAGTCTAAGTTACAAAATACTCGAAACTGAAAAAGCCGTGGAGATATTCTAAAATAATATCATTCGAAGTCATAGTATGGCTTAAAGTCATACTATGACTAATATGCTATAATGGAGTAATTTTTTAAACTGTAAATAAACATTTACCCATGGAACCAGAAACTTTTTATCATATCTACAACCGGGGCAATAATCAGTTGCCCTTGTACTTTACCAGGGAGAATTATTTGTATTTTCAAAGAAAGGCTGAAAAATACCTGCTTCCTCATGTCGATCTGATTGCCTACTGTCTTATGCCTAATCATTTCCATCTTTTGGTTTTCTCCAGGACCAACATGCTGGGCAGGGATTTCAGCAATGACCTTCGCGTGATGCTACGCTCATATACAAGGGCTATTAACAATCAAGAAAAGAGGACAGGATCTTTGTTTCAGCAACATACAAAGATAAAACCGTTGGAGGGAATGGATAATAGTCATAGTATGACTACTGGGGATGATGATAACTACCCTTTCACCTGCTTCCATTACATCCATCAAAACCCTATGAAGGCCGGACTTGTCAAGCGTATGGAAGATTGGGAAATGAGTTCATTCCGAGACTTTGCGGGCTTGAGAAATGAATCGCTTTGTAATAAAAAGCTTGCTTGTGAATTGCTCGAAGTCCCGGAATCTTATGATCTGTTTGTGGAGCAATCTTATAAAGTATTTGATAGTGGTACTATGTCTAGCAGTAGTCATATTATCACTCAAGATAGTATGACTAAAAGCGATAGTGTAACTGGAAGGAGAGACAACGCCAACACCGACAATACATAACTCCTTATTCCATGAAAACCATTCATATAACCACTGTTCAATTCCCGGAAGTAAAACTTCAAACCAGGGACGCACATAAGCTTAGAGGGTACTTCGGTAATTTATTCAAGGAGTATTCTCCGTTGCTGCATAATCACTATGACAATGGTTCATTTCGCCATCGGTACCCGTTGGTACAGTATAAGATATTGAATGGGATCCCATCCCTGGTAGCTGTTGAAGAAGGGGCTGAACTGCTCACCAGGCTTTTCCTGAAAATTACGCAATTGCAAATCGATGGGTACGTGCATGAAGTAAATGCTAAAAACATTGCCAGCGGTCATGAAATGATTGGCTATACCGATGAACTTAAGGAATATAAGTTTGAAACGCTATGGATGGCACTAAATCAGGAAAACTACCGGAAATACCTTACCCTGAACCAGATAGAACAGGCTGCGATGTTGAATAAAATTCTCATAGGCCATGTTCTTTCATTTTATAAACAAATGGGCCTTTTCCTGGAAGGTAACCATAGACTGCTGGCCAAAACCAAAGTACAGGTCAAGAGTACCCGTTTTAAAGAGCAAAAAATGGTGGCCTTTTCCGGGAACTTTCTGGTTAATGCGCTTTTGCCTGAAAACATCGGATTAGGGAAGGCAGTATCAAGAGGATTTGGCACAATAAAAGTACTCTGATCATGCAAATATTTATCAACACTTATGGTACGTACGTTCATGTAAAAGAAGATATGTTTGAGATCCGCTTGCGTAAAGATCCGAAGGAAAAAGTCAAGGTAAATCATATTGCTGCGCATAAGATCTCTTCTTTTATTATAAGTAAAGGCGTGGCGCTGACCACCGATGCTATTGCTCTCGCATTAAAAAATAACATTGATATTGTCGTGGTGGAGAGGGACGGACACCCGATTGGTCGATTTTGGCATAGTAAATTGGGCAGTACCACTAAAATCCGAAAAAGGCAACTAGAAGCTAGTCTGAATGAGGAAGGGCTAAATTGGGTTAAAGTCTGGATTACCACAAAGCTCGAGAACCAGGCCGATTATCTTCAGGATCTTAAAAAACACCGGAAAAAAATCTCTGGATTACTCACAGAAAAGCAAGAAAGTATTCTAGAATTTAAGGAAAAGATTAGTGGTTTGCCAGCTACGATTGTTAACGAAGTTGCCGATACTATTAGAGGGTTGGAAGGAAGTGCCGGACGTCAATATTTTGAGGCGCTGGGAAAATCAGTACCGGATGAGTTTTCTTTTCAGGGCCGCAGTTTCAGACCTGCGAAAGACCCATTTAATGCAATGCTAAACTACACTTATGGAATTTTATATTCCCGAGTTGAAAGGGCGTTGATGATTGCCGGCCTTGATCCGTATGTAGGTTTTCTTCACAGGGATGATTATAATATGAAAAGCCTGGTATTTGATTTTATTGAACCTTACAGAATTTATGCCGAACGTTGTGTTTTTACCCTGTTTTCTACAAAAAAGGTAAAAAAAAGTTTTTTCGATAAAATCGCTGGTGGTTATACGCTGAATACCGAAGGTAAGCCCTTTGTTGTGCAACATTTTATTGAATACATTGAGCAGATACCCATCCGTTATAAAGGTCGCAATCAAACGCGTTTTAATGCTCTGCAGATGGATGCACATGCCTTTGCCAATGAATTGATTAAAGCTTAAAACCTATTGATAATGATTGTTTGGGTACTATATGATATAAAAAATGACAAGGCCAGAAACCGTGTGGCCAAAGTATGTAAGCGGGCCGGCTTGTACAGGGTGCAGTTTTCCGTTTTTCTGGGGACACTGAACTCAAATGAAAAAGATACCCTGGAACTGGAAATTCAGGATTTGATTGAGGAAACGGACGACTCAGTATACATATTCCCTATGTCCAAAAATGAACTCAATGACACTGTATTATTGGGGCAAGCCTTTGACAAGAAGTTTGTGACAGATGAGGTAAAAGCATTATTTTTTTAATCCATGGCTTCACTCACACCCTCACACATCATTGAATATCTTTTTTGTCCGCGTTATACCTATTTTGAGTATGTATTGGCCATTCCTCAATATGAAGAAAAATATTACAAAGTTCAAAAAGGCAGGAATATACATGATACACGTCTGGAGCAGAATAAAAATTACCTGCGCAAAAAGATCGGGGTGGTTGAGAAATGGCCGGATCAATACCTGACCAACGACAGCCTTCGTGGCAAAATTGATGAAGTACTTTTGCTCAACGATGGTACTATGGTGCCGCTGGATTATAAATTTGCTGTTTATAATGACCGGGTTTATGATACCTATCGACAGCAAATGTCCTGTTATGCCGTATTAATAGAAGAAAATTTTAGCAAACCTGTAAACCGGGGATATTTGGTTTATGTGCGTTCAAAAAATAAACTAATTGAAGTAGAAATATCTGAAAAAGATAAAGCACTGATCCGTGATTCCATAGATGCTATTCTATCTATCATTGAGAATAATACCTACCCTAGGGCTACAAAATTTAAGAGAAGATGCTTAAATTGTACTTATAGGAATATATGTATCAAATAAGAATGATCCTCAAAGCAATTTATTTGGCCCTCTTAAAAAAATGGATATAAATACCTACAGATCAAATAGATATGTGAACGGAAAGTATGATGATTCCGTTAAAAAAACGCTCTTTGATGTATTGAAATTTGGAAAAACAAATATTTATTCTTTCATCATAAGAACTGAAAATCAATGGGCTATGATAGGTAACGGCTTCGAGATGTAGTTCCGTGATAATAAGGATTGAAACGTTGAAATCATAACACAATTATAGGCAATAATTATTCTTCGAGATGTAGTTCCGTGATAATAAGGATTGAAACTCTTTTTCGAATTCTGCCGGCGATTTGAAAAGCCAAGCTTCGAGATGTAGTTCCGTGATAATAAGGATTGAAACATTTTTAAATTGAAGATCCTGTAAGAAAACCTAAGTCCTTCGAGATGTAGTTCCGTGATAATAAGGATTGAAACTAATCAAGTCTATTATTCAAAAAAAAGGCATACAGGCTTCGAGATGTAGTTCCGTGATAATAAGGATTGAAACAAAAACCCATTGCCCATCATTCAATCAGGCCTTCGACTTCGAGATGTAGTTCCGTGATAATAAGGATTGAAACGAGTTATTAGAGAATTACGGCCGTCCTGGGTTGTTACTTCGAGATGTAGTTCCGTGATAATAAGGATTGAAACTACATCTTCATCGAATTTGCATATGAATATCCAAAATCTTCGAGATGTAGTTCCGTGATAATAAGGATTGAAACTGGCTCTAAGGCCACGTAATCGTAGACGCTGATGAAACTTCGAGATGTAGTTCCGTGATAATAAGGATTGAAACAAAAAGTCGTGAGAGGTATTGGTAAGGGGATCGGCAACTTCGAGATGTAGTTCCGTGATAATAAGGATTGAAACTCAGAAAATCTATTAATGTCCACGTGCCTGAAGGTACTTCGAGATGTAGTTCCGTGATAATAAGGATTGAAACAACGCATCAGGCCTTTTGCTGAGCTGCAGGCCACACACTTCGAGATGTAGTTCCGTGATAATAAGGATTGAAACGTCAAAAAATCTATTAATGTCCACGTGCCTGAAGGTCTTCGAGATGTAGTTCCGTGATAATAAGGATTGAAACAGAATTTCCGAATTATGTTTAATAAGCTCGTTCCTCTTCGAGATGTAGTTCCGTGATAATAAGGATTGAAATCAGCAAAAACGAAAGGAGGTTTAATGTCAAAAGCCTGGGTTTTATAAATTTGAAAATGTCTCCTGAGAGGAAGCATTTTCAAGGCTTTCAATCAGCTTAGTAGGTTGATATTTCATG